>NZ_JAIXHZ010000231.1:0-5653 GCF_043392705.1 Dysgonomonas sp. Shenzhen-Wh21 | reverse complement strand
ATGATTAGCTAAAAAGATATAGTGTCGAGAAATAAAATAAGATACACAGCCAGAGTATTATTCCTATTGTATATAGGATATCTGGGCTGTGTATCTTATTTTATTTCTCGACACTATATCTTTTTAGCTAATCATTTCGAGCTGCTATTATAGTTACTGAATATAAGCCCCATCTTCATATTATTAGCATCTGTTCTGAATATAGCTGATGTAGGAGTCATTAAGTTATAAACATTTGTGTACATAGTAACACTCGACCCAGAAGACGTTGTAGACGATTGAGTCTTAGTCGAAACAGGTATAACCAAATATTTAAGATCAGGGATATTGTCTTTTCCCTTATAATAATCCATATAGTGATTAATCAGGTTAGCTATATTATTTACAGTACTCTTTGATATATTTCCATAGACGAAATTATAAATATTAGTCGACGACCGCTCCATCACAAAGCTGGTTTTGGCATCCGGTCTATTCTTATTTCTATCTGAAAAGAAATTAGTCAAAGAATCTTTATTTATAAACAAAAGAGTTGATGGCCTTCCCAAATTGGTTTTTTCTTCCTCTTCGGTAAATCCTTTAATCTTAAAGTTAGCAGCATTCAATTTATTATTTTTCTTGCCTGTCTCTTCGGCTTTTTTCATTATTTCGGCCAAAGGTATTGTCAATTCGGTACATACTCCCGCCGGGCTTTTCATGTACGTACGTGTATCATTATTGGTAAACAAGTAGTCAGGATTTTTGTTCTGAATGTGGTTCAACTGTATCACTTCGGGCGTAAATGCCATTCTAAATATTCCTACTCGAACAGAGTCTTCGGTATCAGCTATATTTCTGCCATTATATTTAAGATATACCTTAAATATTGTAGTACTCGCACTAATCATTGTTCCCGAACCAAAGGTAGATGTAAGATACATACCTTTAAAGAATTTGCGGAAAGAATCAGAATTTTTGAATGTTGCTCCTTTCGAGTTCACCCATTCATCATAAAACTCTTGCCCCATCGACTTTTTAAGACGAAGTGAATACGTCCTTTGACCGCTATTGTTCGGAGCAGAAGTTACTGTAAATATACCTTGTCCTAGAGGTTGCGACATATCACAATATTTCTTCGGATCTATATTCGTAAAGAAATTAGCGGTAAGAGGTTGTGTTGCTTTGTATGCAGCTATACCAAACGGAGCGATACTATCACCCAGATACTGATCTGAAATCACTTCCAGGAAAGTCGAATCGATAGAAAGTGTTTTTGGTGGAAACTCAGTATTTTCAGGACAATATAGTTCTGATAAGTAATCAGACTTAATGTTCCCGAATACAGGATCTACATAATTTCCTAATAACCCTGTTTGAGATTTGGCATATACCGAATCTTCGAGCGATACGGTTCTTGCTGTTATGGCAACAGTATCAACATATACAAATATATCGTCTCCTTCGGGCAGTATAGAATTTCCTATCTTGTTCAAATCGTCATCACAAGAAATAAAAACAACCATCAGGATTGTAATTATCAGACTCAGTAAAGCTTTACTCTTCATTCAAAATTAAGGGTTAAATTAAATTGGTTTCAAATATCCAAAAAAATGCTGTTCTCATGAAATAAAACAGCATTTTTCTATTTTTATTTTAGATACTTTAAAGATTCTCGTAAAAATTATTGATTGCATCAACAGAATTTTCCAGATCTCCCTGATAAGGAAGGAAGTTTTTACCTGATTTACTTGCGAAATCGAGGACTTCTTTATTGATCAAATCTTCACTTTGTATTACTCCGTCTGCATTTTTAATCGCAAATTTAGCCAGAGTCTCGAAATCAACAACACCTTTTAGGTCTGTGATTTCCTTATCTTTTATTCCGTCGAACTTTAATTTGTCGATAAATTTATTGCTGAACGGCTTCTTAAAGTCATCATTATAGAGAGAGTAAACAACCTTTGAGTTTTTGAAACAAGGGTCGTCAGCATACGCTGTCTTAATATAAAGACCTGTAAGTGCTGTCATCCAACCATGACAATCGATTACATCAGGTATCCAACGTAGTTTTTTTATTGTTTCCAATACACCCCTCACATAGAATATGCTTCGTTCGTCATTGTCGTCAAACTCCACTCCGTGATCATCCGCCACAGTATATTTACGTTTGAAGTAATCATCATTATCTATAAAGTAGATCTGCATGCGGGCAGCCTGTATCGATGCCACTTTTATTATCAGAGGATGGTCTGTATCATCTATTATAAGATTCATTCCCGATAGGCGTATAACTTCATGCAACTGATTACGCCGTTCGTTTATACTGCCAAACTTCGGCATAAACGTTCTTATTTCCTGTCCTTTTTCTTGTATTGCTTGAGGTAAGTATCTACAATTAGTTGCTATTGGTGAATCCGGCAAGTAAGGAGTGATCTCCTGCGTGATGTATAAAATCTTTTTAGTACCCATTTAATTATAATCCTCTTCTGTTTCTTGAATTGAAAGTACAAAGATAATAAAAAAAAATCTTGTTTTTTGCAAATTTTACAAGACAAAATCCTGCAACCCTTTAATTTAAGGTCTTTCTTCCTTGTTTTGATGAAGATTTATTCGTTAAAATTGAAACAAAAAAGCCTGATTGTTTCGTCGTTACACAAATATTTAGTTGCTTTGTATCCGCTTTTGATTTTTGAAAAAGATGAGATTATTAAATACTGTAAAAGAGGTACAAGATGTTGTTGCACCATTGCGCCTGAAAGACAAAAAAATAGGATTCGTACCCACCATGGGTGCACTGCATAACGGTCATATTTCTCTTGTAAAACAATGTATCGCAGACAATGACATCTCTATTGTCAGCGTATTTGTAAACCCGACACAGTTTAACAACAAAGAAGATCTTGTAAAATATCCGCGCAACCTGGAACAAGATTGTCTATTTCTGGAAAAAGCAGGCGTAGACTTCGTCTTTGCCCCTTCCGAAAAAGAAATATACCCCGAGCCGGATACAAGAGAGTTCGATTTTGGACAGATTGACAAAGTGATGGAAGGCGTGCATCGCCCCGGACACTTCAACGGTGTAGCACAAGTTGTAAGCCGTTTGTTCGACATTGTAAAACCCGACAAAGCTTATTTTGGAGAAAAAGATTTCCAGCAATTGGCAGTAATCAGGGCTATGGTCAAGCAACTGGAGTTGCCGGTACAGATTGTACCAATGCCGATAGTACGGGAACCCAGCGGACTGGCACTAAGCAGTCGGAACGAAAGACTGAACGCAGCTCAAAAACAGGTGGCTGTAAATATATCTAAAACCTTATTCGAAAGTAAGGAATGGATGCAATCCCAGACCGTAAAAGAGGTAATAGACAGAGTTACCAATCAGCTCAATTCACATGAAGAGTTGAATGTAGAGTACTACGAAATAGTAGACGGCGATTCTTTACAGTCGGTAAACAACTGGCAAGAATCTGATTATATAGTAGGATGCATCGCAGTATTTTGTGGCGATGTACGTTTGATAGATAATATTGTATACAAAGCGAAAGCTTAATTATAAAGATAAAAAATGATCATAGAAGTTGTAAAATCGAAGTTACATCGTGTTACTGTAACCGAAGCCAACTTGAATTATATCGGAAGTATCACGATAGATGAAGATTTGATGGACGCGGCAAACCTGATAGAAGGCGAAAAAGTCCAGATCGTCAACAATAACAATGGCGAACGCCTCGAAACATACGTCATCAGAGGCGAACGTGGATCGGGTGCTATTTGCCTGAATGGAGCTGCCGCCCGCAAAGTACAACCGGGAGACATTGTTATTATAATGTCTTATGCCCAAATGGAGTTTGAAGAAGCTAAGTCTTTCAAGCCATGGGTTGTATTTCCTGACACTAAGACTAACAAGATTATCAAATAAGACCTATTTTTAGGAATTTGTATTAACTCTGCTATTGGCAAATAGCAAACAGCTAAACTTATGCATTCATATACATATAAAGATATATGGAAGGTAAGTATTCCTATTATGTTAGGATTACTTGCCCAGAATATTATACAACTCACAGGTACTTTTTTCCTCGGACATGTTGTCAATCCCGATCACCCGGGTTTGGCAGGGATATACCAAAGTGCTTCGGGACTTGCAGGGATATATTATGTAGCCATTTTTACGCTTTGCTTCGGATTCAGTATCGGTGGGCAGATTATGATCAGCCGCCGCAATGGCGAAAAGAATTACGATAAGATAGGTACTATCGTGATACAGGGGCTTATATTTTTACAAGTATTTGCCCTTATTCTGTTTTTCATGTCACAGCTGCTGATCGATCAGGTGCTGTCTACATTCCTCAAATCGCCGGATGTATTCGACGCTATCGACAGATATTTATCTATACGCATCTACGGGTTTTTCTTTGCGGCATTCAACGTAATGTTCCGCGCATTCTATGTAGGAATCGCCCGCACAAAGGTATTGACATTCAATGCAATCACAATGGCTGTTGTAAATATCATAGCCGACTATGCTCTGATATTCGGAAACTTCGGTTGCCCCGAAATGGGAATTGAAGGTGCTGCCATCGCTGCGGTATTGTCGGAGATAGCCTCTGTGCTATTCTTTACCATATATACATTTGCAACCGTCGACTTCAAGAAATATGGTTTTGCAAAGATGAAATTCAAGCTATCCATTATCCGAAGCATCCTGAATATATCATCCTTTACGATGGTACAGTATTTCATCTCCATGTCTACATGGTTTATCTTCTTCGTTGCCATAGAGCAACACTCAGAAGATGCGCTCAAAATAACAAACCTCGTCCGAAGTTTCTATATGGTTTACTTTATTCCGATGAATGCTTTGGCCACCACCGCCAACACACTTGTGGGTAATACGATGGGCGCAGGGAATATAAAAGGAGTTATCCCCCTTGTGAAGAAAATATGCTTGTTAAACCTGGGAATAATCGTTCTCATGATGGGAATAACATTTATTTCTCCCGAGTTTTGGATATCAATCATAGCTCCTATCGATCAGAAAACACTTATCGAAGAAACAGTGATGCCTCTCATCGTATTACTTTTCTCGCTACCGATATCGGCACTAAGTATTGTAGTATTCAACTCCATATCTGGAACAGGAAATACCCAAGCTGCCCTTATATTGGAAATGATAACAATGGTAATATACATTGTGGCTATGTCGTGGATAGTAATATATAAGGAAATGTCTGTAGCGTGGTGTTGGACTGTAGAATACTTTTATTGGGGACCTCTATTAATATTCTCAATCATATATCTCACACGAGCCCGATGGCAAAATAAAGTAGTGTAAGAAAACAGTTATAGCGAAACGTATAACCCGAAAAATCAATTTACATTTTCAGATAAAAATCTTTCAATAAAGCAGTAAAGTCATCTGAATATACATGTCTTGCTTTTTCTATAATCAAGTCATTTTCGATTGGTGTGGCTTCTTCTTTCGACAGTTCTACCAGAATACGTTTTGGTGCAGAATAAGGAGTAGGAAACACATTGGTAATACGCGACACTGATAGTTTATATTGTTCGGCAAGCTTTATAAGCTCTGCTTTGTAATCAAAAGGATAGATAAAAGACATCCGCCCCCTTTGAGACAAAAGTGGAGCAGATAAGCCGATCAAATCTGCGACAG
>NZ_JAIXHZ010000230.1:0-2781 GCF_043392705.1 Dysgonomonas sp. Shenzhen-Wh21 | reverse complement strand
ATGAGATGCTTGGTATATATACAAAAAATTTCCTAAATAGAAATATCAGTATGCTCGAATACCTCGATTTTATGGAATCTTATAAAAGCAACAAACAAATCATTATTCTCTATTTCTTCATAAAATTTGTACGTGCGACTATAATTGTAGAAAGCCTCAGTTATTTCATGTTCAGCAATATTTTGTAGCTGCAAAGCAATAAGTTTGTTTTGCTCAATATTTATTTTAGCAGCTTTAATATTCCCTTGATTCCTATTCAAAAAGGGTAAATCGAAACTGATCCCAAATCCGATAAAATCTTTCCATACGCCTCCATACTGATCATAAGAGGCACTTAGTGTTATATCCGGAATTCGTTGTGATTTTTCGTAGATCAATGATTTTTCATAAAACAAAGTTTGCTGTTGTTCACGTTTTATATCAGGACGTAACTCGTGCGCTTTTTCGAGTAAAGACACGAGTGAGACCTGATTGGGATCAATATAATTGAAGTTTGTGTTTTCTACTTTTATGATATAAAAAGGTGAGATATTAAGTAACGATTTCAGATTTTTTTGTTGTTCATTCAAAGCTGCTTCCGTCTCATTTATTTCATTTTTAAGTTCTATTAAGCCTGATTGAAGCCTAAGCAATTCATTTTTTGCGATATTGTTTAGTTCGGCTTGTCTTTTGTAGGCAGAAATAAGTAGCTCAAGAGACTCTTGTTGAACAGATAAGACATCTTTGTATGATTGAAGGTATTCTGTTTCGTAAATTAATTTTCGAAACTCTGCTTTCAAACCTCTCAGTACATCTTCAAAATTTAAAACAGTAATTTCTCTTGAAACTTTTTGGCTGTTGATAAGCTTGTTTCGTTTATTGGCTGTTAAAATTAATTGACTAAGTTCTATACTAAACTGTGTATTTCTAGGAAAGGCCCCCCCAAGTTCTTCTCTTTGTTTGGCGGTGCTCCATAAATTCATCGAACCGATAGATAATTGTGGATTATCCCATAGTTTTGATTGTGCAATTTCTGCCTCGGCAAGAGTGATGTTCATCTTTTCGGCTAATAGCTGTAGGTTTTGTTTTAGGAACAAAGCCTCAATTTCCACAGGAGTATACTTGAGTATTTGAAACTCTTGAGCAAAGACCGGTAATCCGAAAAATGTCAATATAAGACAGGGCAAAGTTGATAGCAGTAACTTTCTCATCTTCAAAATCTAATTTTAGATGCAAAACTAGACTCTTGAAATTAGAAAGAGATTAAACCGAGATTAGAATAGGATTAGAAATTGATATTCCAGGTAATTGTAACAGTTGTCCCTTTATTTTCCATAGATGAGATACTAATATCAGCTCCTGAAAGTTTTAATATTTTATGTGCAAGAGATAAGCCTATTCCAGCCCCCTTATATGAATGTGTATTTTGTGCTCGGTAAAATGTGTCGAATATTTTATTTTTTTCTTTTGCCGGTATGCCAATACCTTTATCCGAGACTAAAAGATGAAAGTGGGATTTGTTTTTGATGATTTCAACTTTAACCTCACCATTTGAATATTTACAAGCATTATCAATTATATTTTGTAGGGCTACAAATAACAAATGACTATTTGACGGAATATAGAATGAATTCTCATTTTTCACGAACGAAATTCGCCCTTTATATTTAGATTGCTCTAAATAATGAATAACGAATTGCAACTCTCCTACTACATCTAATTGCTCAACATCAGATTCTGATATTTCCAAATCGGTTTGAGCTAATTGGAAAAGGTTATTTACTAATATGTTTAAACGCTCGATCTCGTTTTCAATCCGTTTGATAGAACCTTTGTATTCATCGGGAGTAAACTCTTTTAGTTGCATAACTTCACACTCACCCATAATTGCTGTTAATGGGTTTTTTAGTTCGTGTGATGCATTCGCAATAAATGTCTTCTGCGAGTTGAAGCTTATTTCTAAGCGTTCGATCATCTGGTTGAAATAACTGATAACTTGAGCTAGTTCATCATTTCCCTTTCTCTCTATCAGTCGAAGGTGTAGGTCTTTGGGTGTTATTTCTTGCATTCGGGAAACCATATCCTGTAGAGGCTTAGTTATCATTTTTGCATTCCACCAGAGTAGACCAAAAATAATAATACTACTCACGAATAGCACTATTAACAGGATATGCTTCAGCAGATTTTTCAGGTAATCTCCTTGAATATTCTTAGCTGTAACGATAATGATAAAATTACCTTCATTGTCTGGGTAATATATACCAACTCCGCTTAGCTTATCAATCTCGAATTTTAATTGTTCTGTTCGGAACAATTCGTCTATTTGCCTTTCATTCAAGAAAGACTCAAGCTCTACAGTAGCATCATGTCTGTTATTGGCTACAATTATTCTTTCAGAAGTTTCAGGTAATAATCTTTGATATGCATCAAGTACTTTTTGATAGGCTTGTTGACTCAGTTCATCTTTTTCAAAATGCTTTTGAGCCGTAATAAGTGCTTTATCAAGTAAAAGCGTATAATAATTACTATCAATATTTTTTGAAGTAAGTAGATAAACAAAAATAAAAACAACCATCAAGATCACGACGGTGATAGATGTATATAAAAGGGCTAGTTTTGTTTTTATCTTCATTCTTCTTTTAATATATATCCTAATCCAATAACTGTATGAATTAGCTTATCCATTCCTTCATACTGAATCTTATTTCGTATATAGTTAACATATACATCTATCACCGTCGTGATCTTGATGGTTGTTTTTATTTTTGTTTATCTACTTACTTCAAAAAATATTGATAGTAA
>NZ_JAIXHZ010000229.1:0-43496 GCF_043392705.1 Dysgonomonas sp. Shenzhen-Wh21 | reverse complement strand
CTGTGTTCATCCGGAATATCGTCCATTGTTAAGAGAATATCTAGCACGCAGCGAACAAGGACAAACTCCTGTTGACTTATATGACGGATTTGCTTTCCACGAAGCTTTCATGGAAACCGGCGATATGCGCAACGTGAAATGGACTAAAGAAAAGAAAGCTTGATCTCGATAGATTAAGTACTACAATATTATAGGAAATCCTGTGCTCAACTATTGAGTACAGGATTTTTTATTTATAAACATACATGATGTCCGTTTATGAACACAACAAGGCTTCCACGAATTAACATAAACAACTAATACACTGCACATTAAAAACAATGGCACAGTAATTGATTTTATAGTAGTAAAATAAAATGTTTTACTATAAAGCGTACAATTATGAAAACAATAAAACTTATCACATTAGCAATCATCTCATTTCTATCTATCGGAATATATGCACAGAGGAAAGTTGAGGTAACATTAAAAGAAAGACAACCACAAGAGAGAGAATCTTTAATATATAAGAATAATGAGATTACCTCCAAAATTGTATATGAATATGATTGCAATGGATACAGAACAAAACGCACATCTTATGAATGGAACAAAACCCTTGGATGGGTAGCCCTATCATTATACCAATTCGAGTATAACACCAACGATCAGATAGATAACATTTATTACACGAAATGGGACATCCGAAAAGAAAAATGGACTGATATTTCTGATCTGATAACATATAAATATGATTCGGATGGCAATCTGGCAACCATAGAGCGAACAAAAATAAGCGGTAAACCTTTAGAGTTGGTATCATTATATTAAGGAAGTGCTTGTAAGAAAATCCTGATTTGCTAGAAACAAGTCAGGATTTTTACATTTCTTATAATCTAGTTTTTATTTTAACCTTTTAAAATTAAGGTTTTATTATCTATCTCCTATCTTTGTTATTCAATAATAGAAAAGTATTCAATGGAACACGTAAAAAAACCAGATTGGTTAAAAATAAAACTTGGGGGAAATAATAATTTTTCACAAACCAAACATATAGTAGAATCACATAACCTACATACAATTTGCTCGAGCGGAAGATGTCCTAATATGGGAGAATGTTGGGGACGAGGAACGGCCACGTTCATGATCGGGGGCGATATATGTACCAGGTCATGTAAGTTTTGTAACACAAAAACCGGAAAGCCTCTGGCATTGAATCCAAAAGAGCCTCAAAATGTAGCAGAATCCATCCGATTGATGAATCTGAAACATGCCGTTATCACATCCGTAGACCGGGACGATCTGCCAGATCAGGGTGCTATGCACTGGGTAGAAACAATCACGAAGGTGAAGGAAGTAAATCCGAATACAACTCTGGAGGTTCTGATCCCCGATTTCCGAGGTAATACCGAGTTGATTGATATGGTTTGCAAAGCCGCACCGAATGTTATCTCTCATAACATGGAAACAGTACGAAGCCTGACACCACAAGTGAGAAGTGCAGCTAAATACGATGTAAGCCTGTCTGTATTGAAACGGATTGCAGAAAACGGATTAAAGGCAAAATCGGGTATGATGGTCGGACTTGGAGAAACAAGAGAAGAAATCTATCAGCTGATGGACGATCTTTTGGAGGCAAACTGCTCTGTACTTACTATCGGACAATATCTTCAACCAAGCAAAAAGCATTTGCCTGTAGTAGAGTATATTCACCCGGACGAGTTTAAGAGATTAAAGAGTATTGCTTTGGAGAAAGGATTTTCTTATGTAGAAAGCGGTCCACTCGTACGATCTTCTTATCATGCCGAAAATTGCCTGTAATATTCAAACCTTACGGCAAATAATAAGGACTTTTTTCTCATCAGATAGTGTGGTGGCGAATATATAAATATCTCCACCTTCACTTATTCTTGTCTTTTTTCTGATCTCTTGAACAGAAACAGGAAAATTGCGTGTAGTTATATTCGCTTGTTTTATAGCAGATAAGTGCTGTTTTATATCTTTCTTATTGAAAGAGCATACCGTTTCAACAACAAACTTGCGCCCCTGAAATTCAGAGATCAGATCAGTAGACGTATATAAATGGCTGCTTGGGTTCAACTTCTCTAATTTGTAAATATCCGCTACGGATTTGTACATCCCCGCTTTCAATATTGAAGCATTGGGCTCGTATAGGTATTGTCCAACAGATGAAGCATAATTAACATGAGCTAAATCTTCGTCCTCTTTACGAAATGACAGTATATCAGTCTTATCCTTTTGTATATTCACACAATGAATATGCTGATCTTTCTTATTCCTGTCTTTTATAAAAAGTAATTCCTTGCACTCGTTTGCTACGCTTACAATATAAATATCAGATACGTTCCTCAAAGACTTTAGAGCTAATGAAATATCAAGCATCGGTGATAGTTTTATCATTATCCTCTCGCCCTTTGCGTCCAATAAATCTTCTATTTCAATTATATTAGGGGTACAATCTTCTATACGGAATATCTTTCGCCCTTCACTACTACGTCTTGCCGGATCAATATATATGAGATCAACAGGTAATAATTTTTCAAGATATGCTATTCCATCGGTACTTTCTACTCGAACATTTTTGAGACCCAAAACATCTAAGTTATATTTTGCAACTTCAGCCAGCTCTTCCTGCTGCTCTATATAAATAGCCTCTTTAAATTTTGCAGCTATGAAAGAGAAATCGACACCAAAACCTCCTGTAAGGTCTATCATAGAATTTCCTTCCACCAAACCCGCCTTATATCGGGCGGTCTGCTCCGAAGAGCATTGTTCCATTGAGATATGCTTCGGATATAAAATGAAATCGATATGATACCACGAAGGAACTTTCTCTTTTGCAATCTTTCGCCCTGAAATCTGCTGTACTGCCAATTGGATATCTATATCTGGATATCGCTTTGCAGATAAAGCAAGCTCATGAATATCATCACACTCATGCTCTTTTATAAAATCTATTAGTGAAGGACTTAGCATTATTTTTTCATTCTGATAAATCGGCTCAACGAACTACCTCTTTTTGTGGAGTCAGGTAATATAGGAGTAACCGTATCTCGAACAGACTTTGTCTTTAATGTAGGGAATCCAAACAGGTCTCTGAGGTTATCAAAGTCTTTCTTATATATAAGACCTACCCCTTGAGACTGCGATGTTTTTCCGGTATAATAGAATTTCTCGTTATAGTGGTTGTATGCTTTTACGCGCCATGTTCCGGCATTATTGAGCAAATATTCGATATCAACATCACTAATCATGGCTTCTTTGCCGTTATTGATATTTACATCATTGCGATATCCAAAGTTACCATTTATCAATAGCCGGTCATTCATCAAACGACTAGACAATATGAGTTCTACTTCTGTACTTGTGAAATCTTTATCACTATAACGTATATTCGTTCCGAGCTCCCATCTACTATCTATCTGGCTGACAATTTTGGTCAACTGATTCGACAGTGTAGCCGAAGCCACGGCCGCAAAGTCTGAAGTTTCGTAAGGGGTATTTGATCCTTTAGGGCTATCAAACTTAGACAAGAGCAGCAAATATGCAACTTGCCAGTTGATCATATCAGGAGTATTTATAAGACTCTTCACCTGCCGTGCCACTTCTGGATCGGCAGCAGGGAATTGTATATCAAGCCCCACGGTAGGTTGTCTCAACGGCCCTGTGAGATCCAGAACACAGTTTACCGGAATAGTAGTCTGCCCGGTTGTTTCTATTAGAGTTTGATCGAGATCTCTTAAACTAGCTGTCAGCTTATAGATAGCTGTTACATCCAAAATGGCTTCGAACGGATCACCCTTGAATTGCACTGTACTTCCATCCTCTATTGTAAACCGCCTTTCCATCAATCGTTGGAAAGTAAAATTGTAACTTCCTCTATTTATAGTATATGTTCCAAACAAGCGAGGCGCAGATTTTGAACTCCATTGAAATTGCATCGCACCACTACCCGTTCCGCTAATTACATCACCGCCCACAGGGTCCATTAGAATTTCTACTGTAGCGTTAGGAGTGGCATCAATATAAAAATTCATATTTATTTCCATGCCGGAGCTGGCTTGTATCGGCGGAGCAACCTCCGCTATATTTGGAGTGGTTATAGAATCGGTCTTCTGCTTCGACTTATAATTGATAAACGAATATTCATTTATGATATTCTCCATAAAATTCATACGGACGAGTGTCTTGTCCTCAGTTCTCATGCTAATATCTATATCTACGGCTCGTTCGTCACCCCCAATAGTCCCTTTCCCGCTACCGAATACCTTTCCATAAAAGATTGGATTTTGTTTTTGGGTGGCATTATATACAAGGAAATGATCGGCTGAGAGATCGACTAAATACATGAAATCCTTAAAGTAGTCGTGAGCCACCTTCCCGCTGGCTAAAGACTTATTATTGTATTCATCGATGAGAGTGATGTTGGTAAAGTAGATAAGATCTTTTTTCATGTAGATCGTATCCGAAAACTTATAATTTGTATTCAGAAAGTTAATCCCTATATTCCCGTCCTTAATGTAAGCCTTGCCCTCAACGGTAACATCCGAAAAGTCTCCGAACAAATGAACTTTACCTGTACCTCTACCGCTTATATTCTGAAAAACAGCCTCTGCATACCTATTCAGGAAACTGATATCGAGACTATCCGCATCAAAATTTATAGAAAGCCCCTGATGTATCGGATCTATTTCTCCGTCTACCTTTGTTTTCTTATTCTCTTTGCTGACAATCATCCCATCCAACATTATTTTGTTGGTTTCGTCATCCAGCTCACTGAATATATTTAACCGCCCAAGCTCTGTTCCATTAAACTTAAAGTCAGTGATATCTAAACGTGTATTCAGATATGGCTTGTTCTCGATGCTAGACATAAACAAACTACCTGTAGCCGCTCCACCAAACCTCAACACATCGATTGCTAATGTCTGGAATACATATTCTAAGTTGATCTTCTTCAGCTCTACCTTCAATATATCCGAAGAACTGCTTGGCGAGTAACTGCCGTTTATCTTTATCTCTTGACTTTTGTCACTTGTATATACCGAAAAATTATTAACAGCATAATGCCCATCCTGTATTTTAATATGAGATTTTTCCATCTTCCAAGTCGTATTGTTCAGCATTAGCTCGCTTGGTAGTGTTTCAATATCAATCATCAAAGGCCTTCTGTCTTCTTTGGTAAATAACGTGGAAATAGAAAAATCACCTTTAGCCTTCTGCATTCCATCATTAAGAAGAGAAATATTGGTATTTATCTTGTTGTTGGCTAATGTAGATTTTACAGAAATTTCATTTGTCACTTCTTTTTTCCCAATTATAGAGGCATCTATGCGAGTGTTGACAACATTGTCTGAATTCTCATTTTCGGCAAGGATATAGCCTGATTTTATGTTCATTCCGGCAGCTTTGATCGCCGGAGTGAAAACTTCCACTTTAAATTTATCCAAATGATTATCGTACCGTCCTACGATTTTAGCCTGATTTATGACCGTAACAGGCAGTTTAAATACAGAGCTGAATGTCTCCGTATTATTGATAGCAAAATCGAATGTGAAATTATTATTAACTACGCTTTTCTCTACCTTCTTTCCATTTACTTTTATCAATGCAGGCAAATATGGATGTAGTGTTTCTAAAATACTATTCGCCATCGTAGAGAAAGAGTAGTCACCATTGACATGTCCGTTAAGTATATCAGAGTTTATGCTTAGTGTATGTCCCAAAGAATCTATTGTAGACTTAACAAGAAACTCGTCCATCTTGAAAACTTGATTTTCTCGAAGAAAGTCTACCGAATCGATACGTATATACCCTTGCGCATTATCTATATCCTTACCCACAAAGTCTGCATCTATATTAAACGATAAATAAGAATAAGGCATATTCTTTACCAAATGCAATTTATCTAATTGGATGTCTGTCGCCTTTGCCTTGAAAACGAGTTCGGGCATATTCTTATCTGTAAGATCAAACAAACCCGCTATATCAAGCTTTCCGTTCGGGTCGTCAACCACTAACTTACCATCAATGCGCAAGCCATCATATCCGGCATCAAGCTTTATATTTTTATATGAATATTCTTTATAATCGAAGTTTGGAATAATCCCTTCGGCTTTACCTCTCAGCTTACCATTTTTTGGTTTTTCAAGATCCACTGTTAAGCTTAAAGAAGCCTTATTGAGATCTTTATTATCCAAGAATGTTCCCAAACTGAAATCGGTAGTATATACTTTACCTTTTACGTATGTTTCGATGCCCGGCTTCGGATTATTAACTCCGAAAAGCACATCTGTTTTAACCACCCCCAAATCAGTTTCTACACTACCAAAAGCGACAAGTTGATCGAGATAGCCCGAAATATCTCCTCTGAAAGATATTGCCCCAAGTTTTTTTAATTGAGCAGGCAGTTGCCCCTTTTTTGACGAGAAGTTGTCAATAATACTCGACAATTCAGTATGGGTTAACGATAATTCATCGACACTACCTAGTACATACGTCTTCGATGGGTCTCTCATGTCTCTGATTTCTGCATTTGCAATCAAATGCATCTTTTTCCCGTAATCTAAAGATAAACCCGATACAGTAAGATCATCAATCTTACCCTTGACTTGCCCGCTGATAATGATCTTATCATCAAAGTCCTTCAAAATAGGTACTAATGCAGAAACATCCTTCGGTAATATATAAGATGTAGCAACAACACAATCGATACTGGCGTAGTCCATTATCTTAGCGGTATCACTGGTAGGTGTCAGATCTATTTCACAACGACTTAGCTCTAACGAGGATGAAGGCAAGTCGAGCTCAAAATTTCTTATAGAAACTTTCTTTCCTTGAGTGATTATACGAAAGGTAAGATCAGATATATCCAGTCCGCTTTTCTCCCTAAGAGCAAACTTTTTGACTTGAATGTTCAACGAATCCGAAGTTAGAGATTTCATCGCCAACTTTGCATTCAAGTCGGATACGGCTATGTGGTTTTTGTCAAAATGATGAACAACTAAAGGCTTATCTTTTATATCGTAATAGAATTGACCATTCGTAATATTTACAGCATTCAGCTTGACTTCTATTTTCGATTTGGGCTTATCATCCTTTGGTTTAAAAGCATCGATAATATACTGTATATTCAGAGGCGAATCATCAGATTTTTTAGAAAGGTGAACCTCGAAATCGGAAAGCCATGCAGAGGTTACCACTATTTTATTTTGCATCAAAGAGATGAGATCGACACTGGCTGATATCTTATCGGCCAACAGCACTTTCTCCTGAAACTGATCATACAAGTAAACACTGTCTAACTGAACAGTATTGAATGGCTGAAAATGCAATTTACCGATACCTAGTTCAGTTCCTATTTTTGCTTTTAGTTCATCTACAATAATACCTTTAGCATATTCCTGCACAGCAGGCATATTCAACAGTCCAAATAGCAGGGTTACGAGTCCAACTATTATACCTAATACAGTGAGAAATATTTGCTTAAACCGTTTAATATCGCTTCCTTTTTAGAGATACAAAATTACCAAAAAAAGTGATTCCCTCTTACTCCTAAAACAGTTATCTTGCACTTTTAGTGTACTATTAAGATTAATTATGGAAAACCTTTTGTAAACACACTTACAAGACAGAAAGCTTTCAGATACTACGCTATAATCTATCTCCGAAGCAAGTCGGTTATCATCAAAGGATTTGTTGTCTTTATTTCGTCTAAGACTTTCTTCACCTCATCATAAGCCGAGTTTGCCGATGTAATCCGATCCATTTCATTTGCAGTAAGCCCTACCATTTGCAAGAAGGACACTTCTCCGTGCGGAGTTTGTATCTTTCCCAATTCAGGATCGGAAACAAAAGCAACCCCTACAATATTAATTTCGTCTGTAGAGTTCAGGCGAATAGGGCCATTTGCGGGTATGACATGATATTCTTCAAACCACTTACCGCTCTTTATTACATAGCGAGCAAGATTATTCATGAGGTTGACTACCCAAGTAGGGTCGTCACCATCTTCGTCAAAAGGTTTGAGGCGGAATGTAAATTCAAATCCCCATTTACTGAATTCACCTCCGGCAGCCTCTTCATTATAATAAAGTTCTGACATGCCATAGCTTACTAAGTGGCGATGAAATATATCTTTTTGCGAATCGTATATACTCACACCATCTAACGGGTCTTCCCCACCCACCATGTAATGTAGAGGAGGAGCATAATGGCGAGGTTTTTGATCTCCATAGATACCTTCCACTACCTTATCTATCTCCAGCCATCCTACAGGATCATCTTCATCGAATAAATTCTTATATTCTTTTTGCGTCATTTATGTACTATTCTATTCTTCTAAATTACCTATTTTGTTCCGAGCACTTAGCTCATAACACTCCAATATCAGTACGATACATACAAATATAATCTTTTTAGCAAATAGGAGCTGACGATATGCATAAAAAAGTGCCGGCACATGAAGGTACCGGCACATCTCTTACATTATATATCTAGTTACTCTATTGTGTATTACTTAAAATAAGTCTCATCCATGTAACTGAATTCCGATTGATCTGCCTTACGGATACCTACATAGATATCTTCCCACTGGGTAGGCCATCCGCCAAATATAGCACCTAGTCTAATTAGCTTGAATGCATGCGCACCTTTGGCCAATGCAACCGACTTATCGCTACGTGAAAACCTACGCGCTGTTCCGTTGTTATCTTTTTCGTTAGATATCAACAATTTGCCATCAATCCACAATTCATAGTCTGTACTGAAGTAGTAAACACCATCTTCAGGAATATTCATGTATCCGGTAAGAATTGTAGAATAATAGTCGTCGGCATACGGTTCTGTATAATTCGGTATTCTATGCTTAGACTTCTGCGGAGCGGCTACATACTCGGTTTCGGCAGCAGTCTTGCCTTCCAATTCTGCCACTGTTCTTGTATATCCTTTGTAGTATTCCGCTTTAAGTCCCGGCTTAGCATCCTTTTCCTTCTCTACAGGGGGTGCATACGATTGCTTTTCGATAGTAATAGTACGCACATCACTCATCTTGTCAGACAAGAGTACCGAACGTATTTTCAATGTTGTATTTTCAGTAAATGTCAACGGTTTATCATAAACCTGTGACGTCAATGCAGGCTCGCTGCCATCGGTAGTATATACCATTTTTACAGGTTCTGTTGTTTTAAATTCGAGTGTAACCTGATCTGTGAATGCTACAAAGTTACATGACGGCGCTCCCTTTTGCTCAGGTAGCGGTATATAATAATTGATATTATGCATATCAAGTCGCACACGCTGATTGTCGATACGACGTTCAAAATCTTTATAGTTTTTCTTGTCTTTCGGAGTCCAATTCAGTTCAGCCAATGCAATAATACGGGGGTAAATATCATATTCCATACCATTGCCATTATACTTATATTCAGTCCAAACATTAGCCTGCGCTCCTAAGATATGATGTTTCTTATCTTCGGCAATCTTCTCCGGAACAGGCTCATAACCATACACTTTCTCTAAATCCAAGAAGCCACCTATCGTTACCGGAAGATTTTTAGCATCACCTTGGTATTTATCCAGATACATCCATGCCCCCGGTGTCATTATCACATCATGCCCCATATTTGCAGATGCAATACCGCCTTCTTCTCCTCGCCAACTCATTACAGTAGCTGTTGGAGCAAGTCCACCTTCAAGTATCTCGTCCCAACCGATCATCTTCTTATTGTGCTTCAACAAGAACTTTTCGATGCGTTGTACAAAGTAGCTTTGCAGTTTCTCTTCAGCAGAGTGAGTCTTATCTGCCTTCAAGCCAAGTTCTTTTATACGAGCCTGACACTTAGGGCATACTTTCCATCTGTCTTTCGGACACTCATCGCCACCAATATGGAAGTATTCGCTTTCGAACAAAGGAATCACTTCTTCTATTACATTTTCCAAGAACTGGAATACAGAATCGTTTCCGGCGCAATACACATCGTTTGCCACACCCCAGAAACAACGCACATCGATTGGCTTTCCTGTACAAGACAGCTCGGGATATGCAGCTATTGCAGCTACACCATGTCCGGGCAATTCTATTTCGGGTATAACTTCTATAAAACGTTCCTTAGCGTATGCCACAACCTCTTTCACTTGATCTTGTGTATAGAAATAAGGGCCATATTCGTTTCCTTCACCCTCTGTTCTCTTTGCTCCTATCTCAGTAAGCTTAGGGTATTTCTTTATTTCGATACGCCAACCTTGATCTTCTGTCAGGTGCCAGTGGAATGTATTGATCTTGAACATAGCCAACACATCCAATTGCTTCTTAATAAAGTCTACATCAACAAAGTGACGGCAAACATCTAGGTGCATTCCTCTGTATTTGAAGCGAGGTTCATCTTTTATTGCTACTCCGGACACCTTCCATGCAATATTTTTCACAAGTGTAGGACTTTCTATTTCGGCAGGAAGCAACTGCATTATAGTTTGCATTCCGTAAAACAAGCCATGCGGTGTTTTAGCCTGAATATCTATCCCCTTTTCGGTAACGTCGAGTAAGTAGCCTTCTTCGTTAACCGGAAGATCTGCGACAATAGACAAATTAATATAATCTGTTGCAGGTTTAGTTTTTTCTATACTCAAGTTGTATCCTGTAGATGCCTTGATTTTTGCAGCAAAATAAGCAGCAACTTTTTCCACATCTGCGTTGTCCGCTACAAATACAACACTTTTTCCAAGCTTAAAAGTATCTTCTTTTTGCGTCAACTCGAGTGGTAGCGGTGTAATATTTATACCTTCATTGTATGGTTTATGAACCGTGGGTTCACTTCCTCCGCATGAAAGCATTAAAATTGTCACCATAAATAAAATGATTGGCGTAAGTTTTTTCATTAGTTTTTACAGGTTTAAAGTTTAATGATTATGGTACTTTAAGTTGATTTTACAAATATAACCATCGTTTATTGCATATCACCCATCGAATAGTTAATTAACATTTAAAAAAGTAAGCTTCCCTTCCCTTTAAATAATACTGCAACGCAAGGATTCATTGCTAATAATAAATGACATGTATCTAAAACGAATCCGAGTTATTTTGTAAACTTTTGTTCAATACCTAAAGATTTTGCTTATGCTTATGAGGCGCTAAAAGCGTAAAAAGAAGAAAAAGTATCAATTAATTATTTCAAGATATTGTGTAAGACATAAATTATCTACCGTTACACTTCTTGTCTATTTGTCGAGGCGTATATATTTTAATATTCTCAGGTTTCTTTTATTGATCAAATCTAAAGTATGATTCTTGTATTGCCGATACTCGCCAATAGTCTGAGGCAATGAAGGTCTGTTGAAATTATCAAACGGCAAAGAAAATTCGACTTGCCCTTGCTGATCAATAAAGTCTTGTAAATGAAAGAAGTCAACATAACCTTTGAAGCTAACAAACAAGGAAAAAAAGTCTTTGTAATTTATCAAAATCTTATAAAGTGGACTTTCTTCATCTCTATAAAAACGCCTAATACATTCCAATGTCAAATCGAATCTGTCACAAATCATTATACTTACACCTCTTGCTTGATTAATTGTGAAACCATTCTTTTTGTGAGCTGGAAAAATTATATGTCCGCCAATTGTCCGTACTTTTTGTTTTAGCTCTTCCCGTTCCAAATCTGAAAGCCAACCAGCAAACTTATTGCTATATTTTCCGTCAAAATGTGGACACATTCTGTCACTTGAAAAGTTCATACACAAGTTGTTTTTTATAAGCAATCTACCATAACTATCGGCTTTAATTACCAAAACAAGCATTTTTCCATTAGGCAATTCTTTACTCCATAATAACTTGTGAGCTTCATATAATTTGAGACTGTCGGTATCAGGATCACCACATTTGGTATCTTGCCGAAAGTCAAAATCTATGTTAATTAAGTTCATTTTTTAACACTCAATTTATGCTTTACTATTTTGTATCGTATCTGTCTTTACCCTCGCCAGTAACTTGATTGCTGCTGTTATTTTTTTTTAAGCTGCTTGAGTACTACCAATGGCAACTACCAACATAGCTAAAAAACTAAAGGTAAATGCATTTTACAAGGATCAAGATTTAACAATACATATTTCAATGTCACTTTTTCTGCCATAATTTAACAAGCAAAACCCCTATTATATCAGATAAATTTAGAAAAGAAAAATACCCCTACAATATAATAATAAAGGGACACTTCATATACATGAAGCATCCCTTCTCTTTTAGTCAAACTTTGCAAATAAGCGTTAGATAGCGTTTATTTCTTTCAGAACAGCATTTGTTTTGTGAACAGCTGCTGCTGATGCTTCAAATTTTTCTTTTTCGTCTGCTGTAAGTTTAAGGTCGATAACTTTTTCCCATCCGTTTTTACCTAAAACTACAGGCACACCAATACAAATATCATTTTGTCCGTATTCTCCTTCAAGAGACACACAACAAGTAACTACCTTTTTCTGATCGTGAAGAATAGCTTCTACCACATAAGCTCCGGCAGCACCCGGTGCATACCATGCCGATGTACCAAGCAATCCGGTAAGAGTAGCACCTCCAACCATCGTATCGGCAACAACCTTATCCAATGTTTCTTTAGACAAAAGGTCTGTTACAGGAATACCTTTGTATGTCGCTAAACGAGTTACAGGGATCATTGTAGTATCTCCGTGTCCACCTATTACCATACCTTCTACTTCATTCGGATTGCATCCCAATGCTTCGCTTAGGTAATATTTGAAACGTGAGCTATCTAATGCACCACCCATACCTACAACACGGTGTTTAGGAAGACCTGTCACTTTAGATGCAAGATATGTCATTGTATCCATTGGGTTGGATATGATAACAAGAACAGCATTCGGTGAGTATTTAAGGATATTTTCTGCAACACTCTTCACAATACCGGCATTTACTCCGATTAGTTCTTCACGAGTCATACCCGGTTTGCGAGGAATACCCGAAGTAATAACAACTACATCAGAGTTAGCTGTTGCTGCATAGTCGTTAGTCACACCTTTTACACGTGTATCAAATCCCAACAATTGTACAGTCTGGTTCATATCGATAGCTTTACCTTCCGATACACCTTCTTTTACATCAAGCATCACTACTTCATCAGCCACTTCATTAAACGCAAGAACGTTTGCACATGTAGCACCTACATTTCCGGCACCTACTACTGTTACTTTAGACATAATAATTTGATTTAATATATTAATTAATAATTTGATTCTTTCATATTGCAACAAGACTGAAACAGATACTAAACAATCTCGCCTAAAAGCCTAACAAATGTACATGCTTATTCTGAAATAAAGAAGATTTTGCTCGTCAAAAATACCCCTATTTTATTAAAAAAAGCGAAAGGTTTTTAAATGCCTTTTGTTCAATCTGTATAAATCCGTTATATTTGTAGTCGCAGATTTTTAACATCATCATGGATACAGAAAAAAAGAGTAATTCGAAAATATTAATTGGAATAATAGCCCTGCTTATTCTGGGAATAGGCATAGCCAGTTACTTTATATTCAACCAGAAGACTCAAATCGACGAACTGCAACAGGAAAGCGTTCTGAACAAACAGCAGTTGGAAGACGAGTACGAGAGCCTGTCGATGCAATACGAAGGGTTTAAGTTGAATATAAAAAATGATTCTCTTCTACAAAAGCTAACAAATGAACAAACTAAAGTTCAACGGTTACTTGAAGAGTTGAAGACTGTGAAAGCTGAAAATAAAGCTGAAATTTCCCGCTTGAACAAAGAGCTGGCAACGCTGCGCCAAATATTAAAGTCGTACATCACACAAATCGACTCTCTGAACAGGGCAAATGCTCAGCTCAGACAAGAAAAGCAGGAGATAACAAATAAATATCAGGAAACATCAAAAACACTGAATCAGGTAACTCAGCAAAAGCAGGACTTGACCGAAAAAGTAACCAAAGCCGCCAAGCTGGATGCCACCAATATAAGCGTGCAAGCCACAAATAGCAAAGGAAAAGTACAAAAGAAAATAAATAAAGTAGAGCAGCTGATAATCAATTTTACAATAACAAAGAATATTACTGCCGAGCCGGGTGAACGTACTATATATGCACGTATCATGAAACCCGATGACGATGTATTGACCAAAAGTAGAGCGAATACATTCGCTTACGAGAATGGAAATATCAATTACTCCATCAAGCGAGTTATAGAATACGGAGGCGAAGAAGTAGGTGTTACCATGTACTGGAATGTAGAAGAATATCTGATGCCGGGAACATACCGTGTAGATATTTTTGCTGATGGTAATAGAATAGGCAGTAGATCTTTCTCATTAGAAAACTAAAACCTTATTGATATATAAATGCAAATAGTAGAAGCTACTACAGACCATATTTATAATATCCAGGTACTATCAAATGTTATTTGGCCCGCTACATTTAGCAACATTCTTTCGCAAGAGCAGATAAGCTACATGATGGATATGATGTATAGCACCAGTGCGTTGGAAAAACAGATGAATGAGTTAAATCATCACTATCTATTAGCTGAGGAAGACGGTGAATATCTAGGCTATTTATCATACGAGCTGAACTACAAAGGCACGCCAATAACCAAAATACACAAAATATATGTACTGCCTTCTATTCAAGGCAAAGGTGTAGGTCGCTTGTTTATAGATGCGGTGAGTAAACTTGCCCTGAAGAATAACAATACGCTTCTTTCGCTGAATGTAAACCGATACAACAAAGCGATTGATTTCTATAAACGAATGGGCTTCGATTTTTTCGCAAGTGAAAATATTGACATCGGAAACGGCTTCCTGATGGAAGACTATGTGATGAATAAAGACCTGTAGCTAGTCGATGATAATATCAAATTGGTTTAGCAACCCCGCCAATCCATCTTTAGAAAAACGTGCTTTTTTGATCTGGTTCTGAGTCAGGTCTATTGAGTAATTATATGCAGTGGTAAAATCTACTTCTTGAAGATTGGTATTATAAAAGATCGCCTCGTCCAAATCAGCTTCCAAAAACTTTGATTGTTTGAGGTCGGCACTTCCAAAGTCGACTCCCTTCAATGAAGTATCTTTAAAACGAGTCTTACTCATTTTTCGCTTTTCGAAAGAGGCATAATCGAGTATGCAATTTTCAAAGTCGACATGAAAAATAAAATCGTGGCAATGATTAAATTTCACACCAAGCATTTTACAATTCTTAAAATGGATATTATTCAGAGTAGACTGGTTGAATTCCACCATCGACAAATTACAATCTATAAACGAACAGTCGGTAAAAGTACAAGCTATAAGCTTAGAGTCTGAAAAATCGCATTTCGAAAAAGTACAATTATCAAACGACTTTTTATGTAACCCTTCTACATAAGATTTACCTTCAAAGATTATGTCTTCACTAACAATCATGGACTCTCCTACTCTCTGATTATTTTCACTTCTCCGGTCTTACCCAATTTTATGATACTCGATGCTTTCGATTTACTTGTATCATCCTGCCTGTATTTTACGATATAATCTACACCTTGCTTTATCTCTTCGCTTATATCATCAAAGTTAGCCGGTGCAGGCTCCCCGCTGATATTAGCAGATGTAGAAACCAAGGCTTTCCGAAAACGCTTACACAGCTCTTGAGAAAATTTTTCTTTTGTGACACGGATAGCGAGACTACCGTCTTCTGCCATCAAATTAGGTGCAACATTTCGTGCTCCATCATAAATTATGGTCAATGGTTTTTCGGATAACTCTATCAGGTCCCACGCCAAAGAAGGAACTTCATCGATATAATAATCGAGCTTGATAGGATTATCGAGCAGAGTAATAAGGGCTTTACTATCAACCCTTCGCTTTAGTTCATATACACGATGTACAGCTTCCTCGTTGGTAGCATCACAGCCTATTCCCCATATGGTATCAGTAGGATACAAAATCAATCCTCCGGACACAAGCACTTCAAAAGCCTTCTTTATATCTTCTTCCATAATTTATTTATTATTAAGCAACTGAGAAAGGTAAACATCTTCAAACTCTTCACCTCTTTGCAGCCAGTCTTTCAAAATCCCGACAGACTGATACCCTGCTTTCTCAAACAAGCTGATACTATTGGTATTGCTTTGGGCTATATATGCATAGATTTGATGAAGGTACAAAAAGTCGAAAGCATAGTTGCTCATCAGTTCCAAAGCTTGTTTGGCAAAGCCTCTTCTGCGATAGTCGTCATCAATGAGGATGCCAATACCAGCTCTGCGGTTGTGGGCGTCTATATCGTAAAGATCAATGGTTCCGATAGTGACTTTCTCTTCTACGAGGTCTATCATCAGACGCAATTGTTTGCTTTGATATATATCCATCTCCAAAGAATCATTGATGTACTGCCTCAGCACCAGCTTGGAATACGGGGCCAAAGTATTGCCATGATACCACAAGACTGTAGAATTCTCCCAACGATATAAGATTTCTAAATCTTCGGGTTCTACGGCTCGCAAAACGATATCTTTGTTTTTCAATAGCATTTTGTAAAAGACTTAGTAGTTAATAACTTCCTCTCTCAAACATTTCACCCAAGCGTATAAAGAAATTCTTCTTTCTTCTCCTTGCTCTTTGGCTTTCTCCCGAAGACATCATTATATTTTCGAAGGAAACTTCTCCTCTTTCCATCGCTTTTATCGCATGATATATCACTCCCCAATCAGGAAGTCCGCCCAAATTGCGGTCGTCAATAAACAAATCTGCTGTTAATTTCCGAGACGCAGTTAACGAATCTTCCTCGGGATAATTCTTATTAGCTGCATAAAAATGCAACCCTTTATTTTTACAATAATCTACTGCTTCCTGCAACAGGCTGCCGTCTCGCACTGTCCAAAGAATAAGGATATGCCCATCTTGCTGCAACTGCAAAAGTGTTTCGATTGCAAAAGGAATGGGACGTCCGATTTTGGGATACTCATGTTCAACGATTGTTCCGTCAAAGTCTACTGCAATAACCATTTTATTTAATCTTTTATTTCTGATGTAGTATCGTTAGCTTCTTCTAAGGTCTTTCGGTTAGGATAACAAAAAAACAATGCAAATATAATTATAATTGTCATATACACAGAGTTCTTTGAATTAAACAGATACAGCCCTGCTATGTTTAATATAGCCGCCGCATCTAGTACAAACATCCGCAGAATATAGGCAGGAAGGTACTTCTCGAGAAACTTCTTGTGCTCCAGCTCTGCGATCCTCCGATACTGAGTATGGAATAGTTTCAATGCGATTGGAATACTAGCCAACGATATTAGAATCGTATATTGTTCAAACACAACATTCGTATTTGTAGCGGTACCAAAAGTTAAACCTTTAGAGAATAATATAAATGTTAAAACAGTCAACAGCAAAAGAATGTTCGCCCAGAATAACAACATTAATGTTTTATATAGCTTTCGTTCTTTATTCTCCATTATGATTTTTACAATTTATATGACTCATTAAACAATGTCCTGTTCAGGATAGAGCGTCCCAATGTTACTTCATCGGCATATTCTATTTCATCTCCGATAGAAATCCCGCGTGCAATCATAGAAACCTTTATGTCGAAAGATGATAATTTCTTATAGATGTAGAAGTTGGTCGTATCGCCTTCCATCGTAGTACTCAATGCCAAAATAATTTCTTTCACATCACCCTTGGCTACACGTGCCACCAGGCTTTCTATTTCCAGATCGGAAGGGCCTATTCCATCTATCGGGGATATAATACCTCCCAACACATGATACAAGCCTTTGAACTGCATTGTATTCTCAATAGCCATGACCTCTTTTATATTCTCTACAACACAGATCGTAGCTGCATCACGAGATTTATCCAAACAGATAGGGCAAATATCGTCATCACATATATTATGACAAACATTGCAATACTTTACTTCATGCTTCAATGAAACCAATGCCTGAGCGAAACCCTCTACCATAGCATTGTCCTGCCTCAACAGATGCAAAATCAACCTCAAAGCCGTTTTACGCCCTATGCCGGGAAGCTTTGCGAATTCATTTACTGCATTTTCTAATAAAGCTGATGGATATTTTTGATTCATGATGCCTGAAAATTTTCGGATGCAAAGATAAGAATTATTTAAGGGATTTTCTCACTGATTCAAGACATCTTAAATCTATTTAAATATTATAAGAAGGTATTTTTAATGCAATTAGAGAACAAAGCAGGCTACTTTCACTCTTTCTGACAACTCGGACAAAAGTAGATTGTACCACCCAGATATGCCTCCTTTACAATATCGCTTCCACAGATAGGGCATGGCTCTTTATATGTTTTTTTGGATAAAAGAGTTTTATATTTACCCCAATTACCATAAAAATCCTTTTCAGTGTCACGGCCTCCTTTATCGGTCATATTCCGCAAAGTAACCTTCAATGAATGGAACAGATCTCCTCTTTCGAGATCAGACATTGTAGATATTTTCCGTTTGGGATGTATTCCGGCTTTGAAAAAGATGTCTTGTAAAACGCCGTTTCCCAAACCGGGAATTCGTTGTTGAGTACCAAGCAAGGCCTTTACCGACATGTCTTTTTGTACACCGGCAAAGATTGAATCAAAATACGCCTCATCAAAAGCGTCGCTCAATGGAGAAATACTGTTCAAACTTCCGGCATGATATACATTTTGCAACTCTCCCTTATAGGCATATATGGCTCCATACATAGATACTGTAAAAGCAAGACATGTCATATCCTCGAACAGTATCAAGAGCTGGTGTTTCACCGGATACGTATCAGTTGCCGTATAATATTTCAGGTTTGTACCGTCACTTATCGAAATATAAGTATCCTTGTCGCAGATAATATCAACAAAGGCTCCATGCCCTCTTGCTGATTCTACTTCTCGCCCAACAAGTATATTACGATACAAAGCCGGGTTGCCATTGTACCATGTAAATTTGTGCGGACTGGTTGCCTGAATAACTTTTGCTATTCGTTTTCCTGTCAGGATGGTTTCAGCTTGTGAACTTATTGTTGCCGATTCGGGTATTTCTATCATACCTTCACTTATAGGTTAATAATATACTAGTCGTTTCAGGACGCAATCGATGATGCTTTTATATTTTCCTCAAACGAATTTAGTTTATTTTTCTCACCTGCCAACCATATTACGTCGCCTTCTTGGAACACAAAGCCGGAAGTGAAATTGATAATAGATTCATCTCCCCTATCGATACCGATCACCATACATTCTGTTTTTTCACGAATACCAGCATCTACAATAGATTTATCAATAAGCGGAGATCCGGGTTCTACAAGATACTGGGATAAGCATATATGATATTCGGCTTCTTCCTCCATGAGCAAATCCTGCTCTGTCTTTTCCTCCAAGTATTGAGACAGTTTTTGCATTTCCTCATCGGAGCCCGAAACAACTAATTTATCAAATGGATATATTCGTGTGTTCCCATCGGGTATATTGATCTTATTGCATCCTCTTACGATGGTTACAATATTTACACCCGTTCTTTGTCTAAAGTCTAACTCCCGCAAAGTTTTTCCAATATTTGAGAATGACTGAGAGATTTCAAATTCAGCGATATGTATATTCTTCGAACGGAGGTCATTCGCTACAGTTGGTAAAATAGCTGCATTTTTCTCTTTTAGTTTTTGTTTCAGGTTTAGATTTTCAAGAAATCGTGCCTCGATTCTACGAGACTGAGCCTTGAACCCTTGAGAGAATATAATCAACGTTACAACAACCAATGAGATAATAACCATCAATACTGTAAGCCTTGGGAATAGAGGAATCAATACCATTAACACTAATACAATACAAATAATAATACGGAACACAATCAACGAAACTAATGCACCTCTGTTGAGTCGGTTATCCTTCCACAGATTTTTGAACTCTTCGGAACGATTTTTCTTCATCATAATGGCACGTAAGAATGGAGCCATCAGAGTAAGTGTGATAATCGCTGCTAAAATCTGCCCCCAGATACTTCCGGGCACGTATTCTACAATATATGGCGTTATGAAATTTTGGAATACCAACAAGATAGCCAAAGATATAGTGAAATAAACAGCCACTAAAGTGAGTATACTTTTCAGTAGTTTCTTCCAGTCATTTTGCTTATTCACAGTATCGTATCCCGATGCGCCATATCCATCTTTAATCTTGGCGAATTTATCCGGAACCCTCTTTTCCAACCAGCCGTATGCCGTATCGGACAGCTTAATACAGTACGGAGTAGTGAATGTTGTAATCACCGACACTGCTACTATGATCGGATACAGTGTATCTGTAATAACACCAAGACTAACGCCCAAAGTAGCTATGATAAAGGAGAACTCCCCTATCTGTGCCAGACTGAATCCCGACTGCATCGCCACTTTCAAGCTCTCACCCGAAGCCATGACTCCTAATGTTGCAAAAATAATCCGTCCGATAAGCACAACCAAAGTAAGAATTATCACCAGCACGCCATATTCGGCAATAATAGCCGGATCGATCATCATACCCACAGATACGAAGAAGACAGCCCCAAACAGATTCTTCAAAGGTTCCATGAGGTGCTCGATATGTTTAGACTCGATTGTCTCTGCCAATATAGACCCCATTATAAAAGCACCTAAAGCAGCCGAGAAGCCAACAATAGAAGCAAAAAGAACCATACCAAGGCAAAGCCCGATTGCCACAATCAACAAGGTCTCATCATTCAAATACTTTTTCAGTTTTTTGAGTATTGTGGGTATCATATAAATACCTACAATAAACCAAATAAGCATAAAGAAAAACAGTTTTACAACACTATTTGCCAATTCACCGCTTTCTATATGCTGGCTCGATGCAAATGTTGTAAGCAAAACCATCATTATGATGGCTGCAATATCCTCAACAATAAGCATCCCGAACACGATTCCTGCAAACTTTTTCTTTTGCAGTCCCATATCATTAAAGGCCTTGATGATAATAGTAGTAGACGACATAGAGAGCATACAGCCGAGATAAATACTATCCATCCGAGTCCAATCATCTATTAGATTTACAATGAATAGCTGCCCCGCCAGGTAGCCAATTATTATCATAGAACCCAAGTTGATAAGAGTGGCAATAGAAGCTTTACCGCCAACGTCCATCAGTTTTTTGAAACTAAATTCGAGACCTAAAGCAAAAAGTAGAAAAATTACACCGATCTCTGCCCAGATGCCGACATTACTCATATCGGATATTTCAGGTAGGGTTTTGAATATAGATCTTACACTTTCATCCGATGCTCCCGATATATCTATAACGAGTTTCTCTATGAATTTTTTGAAGTGAAGACTTGCCAAAAATCCCGCAACAATGTATCCCAATACGACAGGTTGTTTTAGCCATTTGAATATAATAGTAACTATTCCGGCAGTTATTAATATAATTGCCAGATCACTTATAAAATCAGGAAGGTGAGCCATATAATTTTATTTTCTGCAATAAAAATTCAGTATAATTTGATATAAAAATATTCGTTCTTGTTAACAGAACGTACAAAAATGAGGTTTTTTCGATGTTTAAAATTATCAAAAAAAAATGATTCTCGAAAATAAATAACCAAAAAGTCATAAATTGCATCCTTCGCTACTTTTACTTATTTTATCATTTTTATTGCATCAATAATATATTTATGTTAGCTTTGGTGCTAGTTTTTTTAGGTTCGATGTAAAAAAAAACACTTACATAACATAATGATTCAAAACAATCCAGCTCTATTTTTACACTACAGACTGGAATTAAAACACAAAAAAAATGAAAAAGATTATTTTATTAATTGTTTCCGTCATTATAGCAGGAAGCTATAGTTTTGCACAAGAGAAGGCTTATGCCCCAACTTCTTTTTGGGATCATTGGTTTATACAAGGTCAGGTCGGAGGATCTTATACAGTAAGCGAATTCCATAGCAAAGCTAAGTTTGGAGATCTCATTACTCCTAATGTAGCTATATCGGCAGGGAAATATTTCTCACCTGTAGCCGGAGCGCGTTTACAAGTGGGTGGATGGCAATCGAAAAACTATCTTGAATATACGTTAAATAAACAAGCGAAAACCGGAACTTACAAAGTGGATTATATACAAACAAGCGTTGATGGTTTGCTTAATTTAACAAATCTATTCATGCCGTATAGCCCCGAGAGATGTTTCAACCTGATTGGTATTGCCGGTATCGGTTATGCTCATGGTTTTGGAAAAGATAATATCGAAGGACTGGGAAGCATAGGCAGGACGAACAGTATTATACCACGTGTCGGATTTCAAGGAGACTTCCGTATAAGCGAAGCGGTAAGCCTTAATCTGGAAGTAATAGGCAACCTATATCCTGATAACTTCAATGGCGTGGTAGCCGATAAAAAATATGATGGTATTGTAAGCGCTCTTATAGGTCTTACTTACAACTTCACCAAAGGCGGGTTTAAGATGGTTGACGAAGCAGACCCTGCTGCAATCAGGTCGATGAACGATAAGATCAACGAACTAAGAGGACAAATAGGAAGCAAAGATTCGGAAATCAGCAGATTAAAACAAGAGCTGGCCGTTAAACCTGAACCTCAGATTGTAATAGAAAAAACGAAAGAGATCAAGGAACAAACAGAAGTATTGATGAATGCTGTTGTTGTATTCCATATTGGTAGTGCTAAACTTGAAAAGAACCAAGACATCAACATTTACAATGCAGCTCGTTATCTAAAGGATAATCCACAGGTAAATGTTATAGTTACAGGATATGCCGACAAGAGCACAGGTACTGCTGCTATAAACCAAAGACTTTCTGAACAACGTGCTGAGGCTGTAGCCAACGTGCTTGTAGAAGAGTATGGTATCTCAAGAAGCAGAATAACAACCAAAGCCAGCGGAGATAAAGAACAACTATTCCCTACAGATCAGTGGAACCGTGTTGTCGTATTTACTGCCGTTACAAAGTAAAAAGTTCCTCCAAAAAATAAACAAGAGGCTGTCTCACTTTCGATGAGACAGCCTCTTGTCATATAAGAACATTCAATTATTTTTCTTTTTCTACAATCTCCGAATCAATAAGCTTTACAGGCTTTGATTTTTTGCGAAGCTTCATATTCAGAAACTCTACCAGCAAAGAGAATGCGATGGCAAAATAGATATATCCTTTAGGTATCTCTCCCACCACTGATCCAAATATAGAAAGGTTAGATAAATGTGCTGCTTCTACTATTAGCATAACCCCTATCAATATCAGAAATGAAAGACCCAACATCTGAATAGTGGGATGCTCATTTACAAATCGACTTACCGGCCCGGAGAATAACAGCATTACCATTACAGCCAAAACAACTGCCGTTACCATTATCGTCATAGCACCCACATAGCCAAACTCACTGAAGCTGACAAGTCCAACAGCAGTAAGTACACTATCGAAAGAGAAAACAATATCAAGTGCTACGATCTGAGCAATAACTCCCCAAAAATTAGTTTTTGATTTAGCTGTAACCGAATCACTTTCACCTTCTAGTTTATGATGTATCTCGGTCACACTTTTGTATAATAAGAAAAGCCCTCCTACTAATATAATGATACTCTGCCCCGATATAGACCCATCAAACCATTGTGTATCAAAACTAATAATGGGATTGGTGAGCTTCATCAGCCACGATATACAAAACAGCAAGGCAATGCGAAAAAGCATAGCCAAAATAAGCCCTACAGTACGTGCCTTAGGCTGCTCTTTGGCAGGAAGCTTAGCTGATACTATAGACAAAAATACAATATTGTCTATACCAAGTACAATTTCCAGAAAGGATAAAGTCAGAAGTGCAATCCACGCACTAGGCAAAAAGAACGTTTCCAGAATTTCCATCTTTATTTTTTTGTGTCAAAATTAATAAACATTTTGACACAAAAAAGAATCAATGTTTTTTTTCGAGATAGTCTTTTATAACAGCATTTCCGTCTGTCTTTATCAAACCTAGCATATACTGAATCTTAAGCTGCAGTTTTTTTAGTTTTGTTTTTAGTTTTGTCTTCAATTTTGCTTTCTTAATACATTCTCAATAGACAAATATAAGATATAAAATATACATCCACAATTTATTAGGTTAAATATTAACTTCGTTTAGTTTTATTTTTATCACGTCTACATATTAAAAAACATATTTATAAAATATGATGTATCTTTGTTTAAATATCTATAAATACATATAATCTCACAATATACATGACCATAAAGAAAAAGATAATCAACGACCCTGTTTTTGGCTTTATTACGATACCGAACCTATTTTTATATAAATTGATTCAGCATCCTCTACTCCAGCGGCTAAACCGTATCAGGCAAATGGGATTAGCTTTTTTTGTATATCCCGGAGCACAACACACACGCCTACACCACTCTATAGGAGCTATGTACCTGATGGATGAGGCAATAAAGGTTTTACGGATAAAAGGGCACGAAATAACAGACGACGAGGCAAATGGAGCGTTAGCTTGTATATTGCTGCATGATGTAGGACATGGCCCGTTCTCTCATGCTTTGGAGCATACGTTGACAAATGGTATCCATCACGAAGATTTTTCTTTGGCACTTATGAATTACCTAAACAAAGAGCTAAAAGGAGAATTAAGCACATGTATATCAATATTCAAGAATGAATATCCAAAGAAATTCCTGCATCAGTTAGTTAGCGGGCAGCTCGATGTTGATCGCCTCGATTATCTTCGACGAGATAGCTTTTTTACAGGTGTAACGGAAGGAAATATCGGTTCGGCTCGTATCATAAAAATGCTTGATATAAAAAACGATAAACTGGTAGTAGAAGCAAAAGGTATTTACTCTATCGAAAACTTTTTGACCTCACGCCGATTGATGTATTGGCAGGTGTACCTTCACAAGACGGCCGTTGCCGCCGAAAAGATGTTAATAAAAGTTCTGATACGGGCTAAAGAATTAACAAACAATGGAGTTAACTTATTTGCATCTCCTGCTTTGCAGTATTTCTTGCAAAAAAACATAGATAAAGCCTATTTCGAAAAGAAAATGGATGAAGTACTGCTTCACTTTGTTAAGTTAGATGATAATGATATTTGGAGCGCACTCAAGGTGTGGGCTGATCACGATGATGTAGTATTATCAAAATTGAGTGATTGTCTTGTTAACAGAAAATTGTTCAAGATAGAAATTACGAATGAAGAGCTTCCGGCCTCTTATATACAGAAGTATATAGAGCGATATATGAGTGAATTTAATATTACAGAAAATGAAGCGGCCTATTTCTGTTCCTCAGATGTTATCTACACCAATATGTACAATGAAGTGGATGACAGCATTGATATTTTATATAATGATGGGACGATAAAAGACATTTCCGCTGCTTCGGATATGCTGAATATACAATTGCTATCAAAAAAAGTAGAAAAGCACTATTTTTCTTATCTTAAGATATTACCGACAAACAATTAAAATAAAGATATATTACTTTTGTACTTAATTATGAATATAGTACAGGTCGAACAATATATAGACGAGCACCAACTATTAGAAGACGGTAGCAAGGTTATTGTAGGGGTTAGCGGTGGAGCCGACTCTGTCGCTCTACTGGATATCCTGCACTCGTTGAAATATAAGTGTGTGGTGGCACATTGCAACTTTCATCTTCGGGGAGAAGAGTCTAATCGTGATGCTTTTTTCGTAGAAGAATTATGCCAGAAGTACAACCTTAAATACGAAAGGGTAGATTTTGATACAGAGGCCTATGCCGAGATTCATTCCATCTCGATAGAAATGGCAGCAAGAGAATTGCGATATAATTGGTTTGAACAAATAAGAACAATCCACCTGGCTGATAAGATTGCGGTCGCACATCATCGTGACGATTCGGTAGAAACCATACTTCTAAACCTCATAAGGGGAACAGGGATAAGAGGATTGACGGGAATAGCTGCCCAAAACAATAACATTATTCGCCCCCTTCTATGCCTCAGCAGAAAAGACATCTTAGAATATCTTAAAGACAGGGGATTGAAATATGTAGATGACAGTACCAATAATGAGGACTTGTATACACGAAATAAGATAAGGCTAAATATTATCCCATTGCTGGAGACAATCAACCCATCGGTAAAAGATTCTATTATCCGCACAGGCGAGCATTTATCGCAGGTGGAGAGTATCTATAATTTTTATATCCAACAGGTAAAGGCAGATGTGTTGAGTGACGATAGCATCAACATCAGAACGCTGATTAAATATTTAGAGCCGGAAGCGATACTCTATGAGTTGCTTGCTCCTTACAATTTTAATACAGCAACAGTAAGACAAATTTTTGAATCGATCATAAGTCAGTCCGGAAAGATATTTTACTCCGACACGCACAAGCTGATTAAGGATAGGGAATTCTTTATAATAAAAAAAAGAGAGAAGCTCTCAGTAGACAGCTTTCTGATAAGGGAAGAAGATCGCTTGATGAGCTATCCATTACAACTATCTATCGAAACAATCCAAATAGATAATGGCTTTGTAATAGAAAAAAATAAAAATATTCTCTATCTGGATAAAGATAAAATAAAATTTCCGTTAACACTCAGAAGGTGGCATCAAGGCGATTGGTTTATTCCATTCGGGATGAAGGGCAAGAAAAAGGTCAGCGATTATTTCACCGATCAGAAGTTTACTTTGTTCGAAAAAGAAGAAGCCTGGCTACTTTGCTCAGAAAATGATATTGTGTGGATTGTCGGCGAACGTTCCGACGATCGATTTAAAATAGACAAATCTACGACGCAAATCCTAAAGATACAGATAACAGATAATCCATTATAAAAAAAGCACCTCTATTATAAAAAATGACGAATATCTTTTATAAATCTACTTAATGGCAAAAGATTAAAAAATAAGGATATTATGTTCAAGTTAATATAAAAACTAAATATTTTTAGTCTTTTCTTTATATTTTGCCTTTAAATCATCAAGGGTTGTCTGATGCACGTGTATATATTTTTCACCTGATTTCAACTTAGCTTCAATCTCTTTTTTCAAGTCATTATCTATTATTGATAAAGCAATATATTTTGTAAAGAATGTTATTTGCTTTTTAATGTATCCATTCATAATATACCAAGACTCTTTTTCCCTTTTTTCGTCTATTATCTTTTGTTTTTCTATTTTTCTCAAAAACATCTCATTTTCTCTTTGAAACTTCGCATCTTCTCTGAGTAATTTTCTAGCCAAAGCTAAAGTTTCTCTTTCTTCTGCTTTTTTTCTCTTTTCAGCTTCTTTTTGCGCTGCTTTATGAGCTTTTGAAATACCAGATATTATGCCAATTCCTAGTTTAAATAGACTATTAGCGGCTTTACTAGAACTCTTTTTTCTACCAAAAGGATTTCTTGAATATCCTATACCCATAGTTTATAGAATTTAAGGTTTATTCTACAAACTTAAAAAAATCATTTATTATCCTCTTGTTTCTTCTAAGAATTTTTCAATATTATCGATTGATTTTATTTTTCTAATCCTCTCAATCTCTTTAATAAATCTACTATTTTATCAGAGGTGCTTTTTTATTTAGTTTGATATTTATTTCAATTCGTATCCGGCTCCCTTAGCGTATGCTTTTTGGGTATTTACCAACTGCTCAAAACTCGCATTATAAGCATCCATTTTAGCATCATATTCGTCCGAAATCTTATCAAACTCTTCGTCCGAAGATTCTTCTGTTAAAGTCGTAAATTTCCTTCCGGCTTCTACGATTGCTCTTAAATCTTGGTATGCTTTCAAAGCAGCATTTTTAAATTCCTCTGCACCTTTTGGAGCTTCTAAGGCCTTCACAATATTCAGTTCAGCGTCTATCTTTACCAATGCACTATCTGTTGCAGCAGCAATACTTTCATAAGAACCGGAAGCAATAGCCGCAGAAAGAGTCTCTGTATACGAATCGCTTACATGAGAAATCGTCTCATTCGCCTCAACAATCGTATCGTTAAATTTAACAGGAGATGTTCCACCACAAGAAGTTAAAATAAGACTTACTGTGAGTAATGATAATAATAATTTTTTCATTTCTAATTATGTTAAGATTTTTAATAAGAAATCAAAGATAGCTAAAACATATATTGAAGCCAATCTTTTAGGAAGATAAGGCTCTCTTCTTAGCCAAGAACTCTTTGATTCCTCCGATATGCTCACGCACTTTTTTATCCGAAAATTCATATACTTTTGTCACCAGCCCGTCCAAAAAATCACGGTCGTGGGAAACAAGGATAACTGTTCCATCATAATCTAGCAAAGCATTCTTCAGAACCTCTTTAGTCTTCAAGTCCAAGTGGTTTGTAGGCTCATCGAGAATAAGCAGATTTACAGGCTCAAGCAACAGCTTTATCATAGCTAAGCGTGTTCTCTCCCCTCCCGAAAGTACTTTTACTTTCTTCTCCGAATCGTCCCTGTTAAACATAAACGCTCCCAGAATATTACGAATTTGAGTACGTATATCCCCTTCGGCAACCCGATCAATGGTTTCAAAAACTGTCAGATCCTCATCTAACAAATCAGCCTGGTTCTGTGCAAAGTAACCAACCTGTACATTATGTCCTAAAAGTATACTGCCATCGTATGATGTTTCGCCCATCACGCATTTTACAAATGTAGATTTTCCTTCTCCGTTCTTTCCTGCCAAAGCAATTTTCTCGCCACGCTCTATCATTAGATTGGCATTTTCAAAAACCAGATAGTCATCATATTTTTTCGTTACCATATCTACCGTCAACGGATAATTACCCGAACGTGTAGCCGGCTGGAAGCGAATACGGATTTGCGATTTGTCTTCTTCATCTATTTCCACACGTTCCATCTTTTCCAATTGGCGGATACGGCTTTGCACAAGCACCGCTTTAGCCGCTTGCGCTCTAAAGCGTTCTATAAATTCTTCTATCTCGGCTATCTGTTTTTGCTGAGCCTCCCATGCATGTATTTGCTGTTGGCGACGCTCCTGTCTCAGTTCTACATATTTAGAATAGTTTACCTTATAGTCGTAAATACGCCCCATCGTCAACTCAATCGTACGTGTAGTTACCGCATCGATAAAAGCACGGTCGTGGGAAATAAGAACCACAGCTTTTGCCTGAGTATTTATAAAGTCTTCGAGCCAACCAATAGATTCTATATCAAGGTGATTTGTAGGCTCATCGAGCAACATCACATCGGGATTACTCAACAAGAGTTTAGCAAGCTCGATACGCATACGCCATCCTCCACTAAACTCATTGGTAGGACGATCGAGATCGGCACGCTTAAAGCCCAGACCAAGTAATGCTTTTTCTACTTCACCTTCAAAGTTGACATCTTCTACCATCGCCAAACGTTCGTGGGCATGAGTAAAATCATCAATCAGTTTGGCATAATCATCAGATTCATAGTCGGTACGTGTTTCCAACTGCTTATTCATATCCTCGATCTTTGCTTGCAAATCGAAGATATAAGAGAATGCTAAAGATGCTTCTTCACGGACAGTACGTTCATCGGTAATTTTCATTACCTGAGGAAGATACCCAACGGTAACGCCATCAGGCCCGGTTATTGTCCCTCTGAAGTGGGTATTGACACCTGCCAGAATTTTGAGCATAGTACTCTTCCCTGCCCCATTCTTACCAACAAGCGCAATTTTATCTTTATCATTAATTATATAGCTGATATTATCGAACAATACTCTATCCCCTAACTCAACTTTTAAGCTGTCAACAATTAACATCGAATCTGTATTTTATTTTTTGAAGGTGCAAAGGTAGAGAAAAATAAGACACGAAATATCAAAACGAATTACTGTTAATCGTTATCGTTGGAAATAGCAAAGAGAAGAGACGGCCATCTCCTCTCTTCTGAATAATAAAAAGATAAGTAATATTTTTTTAGCCTTACCTTACTTGAATGAAGTAAATTTCAGGCAAACAGGCATATCCAGTTCTATATCCTTATATGTATTTTCTAAAAGGCCAGTAACCCTGTCTATAAGAAATATTTGGATGACATCATTATCGCGACTTGCCACCAATAAGAATTTACCATTCGGAGTAATCACGAAATTACGTGGATGCACTCCTGTTTCCTGATAGCCAACTTTGGTTAACTTACCATCTACCTGATTTATAGAGAATATTGCGATACCATCTCCTTTCAGGCGGTTGGATGCATAAAGGAATTTGCCGTCAGGCGACACATGAATATCGGCACTACCCTTTGCGCTAAGCGTATCAGCTTGGATTGTTTGAATTTGAGTCAAATTACCGGCGTTAGCATCGTAGTTGAATGCGATAACAACGCCCGACAGTTCATTGATAAGGTATGCATACTTTCCATTCGGATGAAAATCAAGATGCCTTGGTCCCGATCCGGGTGCTACATCAAAAGCGGCAGGTGTTCCTACTTTGAGATAGTTCCCCTCATTACTTTCATTTATACCAAATTTATGTATTTTGTCTGTTCCCAAATCATCGGCGAACAAATATTTCCCATCAGGAGAATAGCGTACACAATGCAGGTGAGGAGCTTTCTGACGCTCTGCATCTGCCCCTTTTCCTGTAAAACGAATCAATTGAGTAGCCGTAGTCAGCGTTCCGTCACCATTAATATTAAAGGCTGTAATACTACCACCCGAATAATTAGCGGTAACAACATGCTTGCCGGTTTTGTCGAGCTCTATATAACAAGGATCAGCACCACCTGTCAATTGCGAATTTAGAAGTTTTAGAGTGCCATCTTTCTTATCGAAAACGAAAGCATTGGCCGCAGCTTTTGCGTCTCCAGTTTCGGAAACAGAATAAACATGCGTACCTTCTTTATTGATAGTAAGGTATGATGGATTGGTCACCTTAACCACACTTTTATATTTGGAAAAACCTGAAACGGTATCAAATTGATAAACATAAATACCTTCGCTCTCGCCTGTTGTATATGTACCCACCAGCAGGTACAAACTTGTTTCGTCTGAGATAGTTTCTGCACTCATATTTGTTGTATCCGACGGATCAATATTTGAATTATCCACATTTGTTTTTTGTTTGCAAGAAATAAGGGAAAGAACAGCGAAAGCTGTAAATAAAATATATTTACGCATAATACTCTATTTTATGTAAAAGATGAACCTGAAAATGTTTACTAGAACAAAAGAAGGCAAAAATTATCAGTTTACGGCATTTTTTCAATACAAAATTCAAAAGAAATATTTTGCTTTAATAAGATTAAAAAGCTATCTTTGTCGGCTGAAAAAGAAGAAACAATTTAAACTACTATAAAATGAAGAAAGATATTCATCCAGCAAACTATCGTCCGGTTGCTTTCAAGGATATGTCAAACGATGAGGTATTTATTTCACGTTCAACTATCAATGCTAAAGAAACTATCGACATAGATGGTGTTACTTATCCATTGGTGAAGCTTGAAATCACAAGTTCTTCTCACCCGTTCTATACAGGAAAACAAAAACTTGTAGATACAGCAGGACGTGTTGATAAGTTTATGAACCGTTACGCTAAGCGTACACAACCAAAGAAATAATTGTAATTTAATTACAAGTTTAACTAAAAAAGGCTATTCGAATGAATAGTCTTTTTTAGTATGTATATGTCAATTATTTTAACCAACTACCTTTTCTAATTTAGTTATAGTCTCGTTGCCTAATTTGGTCTTCGATTCGATATGCTTCAATACAGTTTCCACAAAAGGATTTTCCTCAAAAATACCACGCACTTGTTCAAAGTCTATTTTTTGCTGATGCTTGTCTCCATCGACCCCAAAACCCGTATGAGAAGATAAAGAGAATTCCTTCTTAGCATCATCGTAAATCATTCTATCCAGTTCTACAACAGCTTCTTTCCATTGACTAACAATATTAATAATATCCTGAGCCGTAATTGTATCCAAGGACAGATTATAATATTGCTGTATCTTATCCCATGCCCAAGTCCATTCCAATGAGTAATAGTTTTTATGCAGTTGCTCAAAAATAGCATTCATTTCACTCACATGTTTTATATTATCTGATTCTATATCATCTATAAGCTTATCTATCTCTGAACGAGGGACAAGCATACCGCCCACATCACTCCATTCATTCAGTCCCACTTCGGTGTCAGGTTTCAAACATTCCCTGATCTCCTCATTGCTAGTGTATGAACACTTCGATAAGCGTGAAATAATAGAGTTCCCAAGAAACTTGTTAATAGCCATATTGTACAATTTCAATCCTCTCTTCAGAGAAGTTCCTTTGATACGGCAACTCTGATATGTGTACGATCCCGATGTTTCGCCACAGGTCTCTTTCAGCCCTTCCAATATTTCGATCGCCTTAAACATTTTCTGTATTGTATAGGGACTCAATAGGTTGAAGTTTATCTGATCTAGTTTTTCAGGATCTTTTCGTCTATCTCTTTTCGGAAATTTCTGTGCATCACGAATCGTACCTACACTTCGCAAATTAATACCGGGAACCAATACCGACTCATCTTTATCCTCTATCAGATAAGAGAACGGCATATCGGAGGTATCTGCATTATAATAGTGGCGTCCCATAATAAGAGAAAAAGCTCCGATGCGTGAAGGCCATAAGATATACGAATTACTGGTTGTTTTTCCTCCACGCTCTACAATACCCTGATGGATAGGCCCCAGTTTGTACATGTGATTACTCTGGTTAGATCCCGAACCTGCATTCATAAAAGAAAACATTCCGGCAATCAAGAGTGTAGACTTGTGATGAGTCACAGTATAAGGCCCGGCAAATAAAGCACAGGCTTCACCATTCTCACCCTGACAATTGCTAAAGAATAAAGAATCGCTCGCCGAATAGGTATGCCCTAATTGGCATGATTGCCCTACAAAGCAGCGGGTAAGCATCGTCCCGTCTTCAACCCGTGAACCCGAACAAACAATAAAGTCGTTCGCCATTACGCTATATCCGATATGAACAGGATCATACTGATTACTGTTAATGCTTCCATTTTCCAGATGGCGTGCTCCTTCTATTGTGGCGTAATCCCCTATGTGTACATTTTTTATTGCTCCTGCATTTACAATCGTCACATTATCTCCTATGTAGCCAAAATCAGAGGTACGTTCTTTGGCATAATCAGCGACCATACCCTGAAGTTTTTTTATCAATACAGGTCGATGACGATAAAAAGAAAGAATATACGCAAAATGAGCACTCAGTTTATCATAGATCATAACCTCGCGCCCGCCCGTTTCGTTTAATACCGAAACCTCTATTCCATTTCCAAACGATGATTGTCCTTCTACATAGAGATGATGTATGTTTTGTATGCGCACATTGTTGCCAATACGATAATTGGCTATATAATTCTGTACATTTTCGATAAGCACATTATCACCTAATTCACAATTATGGAGGCAAGTATGTTTCAGACCTGAATGCTTTTTCAGCCCTCCCGGCAATGTGAATTCATCCTCAAAAACACCTAGCTTAACTTTGCCCGAAAAATTGGTATGTTTAACATAGTCCGGTTTGAAATTTTTATGTACCGAAATATTGTTCCAGTTATCGGCTAAGCAACCCTGACTCTCGAGTCTTGTTATTTCTTCCGGGGTTAGATTTCTGTAATCCATATATTATATTTAGATTAAAGCTTGAATAAAAAAACGATTTGTATACATCTTACAATAATACACACCGTATTTTTATCAACTGAGACAAATTTAATAATAATGTCTTTCAGTACTATCGAAATTCTATCTTTTTAATAAGAAACCCCGATTATAGTTTAATTTATAATCGGGGTTTCTTACTTTATATTAATTCGCATCCGCTACTTCAATATCCTCTATCGGTGTGGATAAGCCCTCTATCCGCCGCTGTAAGCTATATTTACTTATCAGATCGACAATTTCAGGGTCGAGAGGTGCGCGATAAACCTTCGACGGATCTAACTCGCAGGCACGCATCAAGTGATCGATTGCCTCATTATCCTTATTTGAACGAATCGACAGTATGGCTCTCAAATATTCTGTGTTTCCTGTTTCAGGCAAACCATCCAATACTTCTTTAGCCTTGGCATTATACCCCATACATATCAAGCACAATGCCGTATTGTAATCGGGATAATCGGACAAAATTTCCAAAGCCTTCCAATACTCTCTGTCTTGCAGTAGTTTCAATCCTTTTTCGTAGTTTGGTCTTTCCTGAACATCCAGCGCAGTTTCTTCGGTCATACCCGGACGATGCATATTAAACTCGAACGTCGCTTTATTTAGCAACGGATAGATAGAATCTCGAATCACCTTATAGTCGTCCGCAAAATCTTTCTTTATCTTGGCTTCCGTCTCATCGGGATCTATAGCCCCTTCGAGAAGTGCAAGAATCTGTGTCTTATTCATTATATCATTTCGCTGCTGAATCTGGTTTGCTAATGTATTCCAGTCTTCTCCTCCAAACTCGACCTTAATAACATTGTTGGCATCATTCACTTCGCCCGACAGTGACTTAACAAAGTACTCTTTTATCGCATCGGCTCGTTTTTCGGTTAATTTATAGTTTTTGTCGTATGATCCATCCAGCGCTGTAGTTACTCTAAGAACAATACTGTCGACAACAAACTTACCATCTTCAGTAAATGCACGGTATGTATTTAACACATTATTAATTTGGGCTTTATTATCCTTATAATTGATACCAAAAGCAGATTGCCCGGGCTGAAACTTCACATACGTAGTCAAACGATTGTATGCATCCCTATACAGTTTTGTTCTTTTATAGATCAGTGAAGTGTCTACCAACTGCGACAATGACGATATAAAATACGAAATCGTATCTCCGGGTGCCATCATATAACGGCTTCTATCCACAGCATCTACACGCCCATTCATTGTCAAGCTAAGTTTTTTAAGACCCACTGTTACCGGATGATCTTGCTTATATAGATATACAAAATCACGACCCGTATCTATGATTGTATCCAAACGAACACCTTCTTCGTAAGGAAATGGTATCATTTCTTTTGCCACCTCTCCTTTACGCTCTTTCTTCATCTCATTTTCGGCAATAGCCTCAAACAGATATCTGTTTTGAGCTATTTCGATAGAGTCACTTTCGGTGAGTACATTGTTTATTATATCATCCAACGAACGCCCTTCTTCGTACGCTTCACGAAATTTTGCCGGCATCTTCATATAGCTTACCTCAAAGTTCTTATCATCCAACACAAGAGCTTTTGCATTCTTATTGAACTTCTTCATGTATTGAGCAAACAAGCCCACGGTATCTTTACCATTAGCCATATCGCGGATCACCTGTTCGCGTGCCTTACGCACATATTCATTATAAAAGCGTTGACGATATCCTTTGAGTTTAGCTAGCTCGGCTGCGTCAAATTTACTTTTCTCTGTCTTCCATTTCTCATATTCCATCTGCTTGCTCCACTCCCTGTAATATTCTTCATAATACAAGTTCTGGCGATTTCTGATATCTTTTTCAGCTCCGTCTCTATCGAAGAATACCTCGTCATATTTATCATTTCCGACAATAGACTTCATATAATTATCATATTCGGCATAATCCTGCTTTTGCTTTGCAAGAAAAGCTTCACCTTTAAGTACTACATCTTTCAGTGGTATAATAGAATCGTTGTGGAACAGTTTAGGAGATAGTGTCATTCTGAAATTTTCAGACAAAAGCTCTTTAGGAACTCTTACTAAAAAATCTACTTTTACTCGTCCATTGCGCTCAGGCGTAAAGCGAGACTTAGCCGTAACCACAACTTCTGATAGTTGTTGCACCTCGTTAAGGCTGGTTGCTTTTTTACCTTCTCGGTCAACAGACTCTGTTATATTTTCAGCATTAGTAAATGTTACTTCTTCAGAAACAGTCCTTGTGCCTCTTACATCCACCCCCTTCTGAAATGGAAGTTCTATTGTTGCTCTTTTCAATTGCTGCATAAATAATGGCTTCACCATTGCTTCTTTGGGCTTATCTTTGGAATAAGAAAAGCCTCGCCCTGCAACATCCTCTCCACGGGAAGCTCTTATATTACGAACCGACTCCGAAGATTTACATGAGAGCATGATGAATGATGTTATTACCAGAAAAAGAATAGAAAAACATGTTGTCTGGACAACACGTGTAGTAATGTTTGTTTTCATAAGTTTGCTTTCGTGTATCATTAAACAATAATGATCTGTATATTGTATAGTTTTTGTAAAAACAGTGCAAAGATAGACAATGTCTACCAATATTTAAACAAATAAAATTTAATTTTTCGGAATAAAACAAAAGCCGACCATCTTTTCTATCAGAATAATAGTCATTTAGCTCTACGCACCTCTCCAAAACAGATATTAGATAAGTCTTTCAGCAATATGTTAAAAAACAAAGAATGCCGGATATTTATAACCCGACATTCTCTTTCTTATTCATCTTTATTATCGATAAGAGTTTCTTTCTTCTTTTTTATTCGTCCTGCCTTTCGCAGTGCCTGATCAAGTATATATTGAATTTGTCCGTTAGTACTACGAAACTCATCGGCAGCCCATTTTTCTATTGCTTCCATCATCTCCGGATCGACTCGCAAGACGAAACTTTTAACTGCTGATTCCTTTTCTTTCTTAGCCACAATTATATATTTATTGATGAAGCGTTCCGGCATTTACAATTGGTTGTGCTGCTTCGTCGGCACATAACACGACAAGCAGATTGCTAACCATTGCAGCCTTACGCTCTTCATCCAATTCCACAATTCCTTCTTTCAAAAGTTTATCCAATGCCAGTTGAACCATACTTACAGCACCTTCTACTATCTTTTCGCGAGCAGCAATAATCGCATCAGCTTGCTGACGACGAAGCATTACACTCGCAATTTCGGCGGCATACGCCAGATAATTGATGCGTGCTTCTATTACTTCTATACCCGCAATCGCCAAGCGGCTATTCAGCTCCTCTTCGAGCTTCTCACTGATTTCACCATTATCGGAACGTAATGTTACATCACCGTCTTTGCTTTCATTGTTGTCGTATGCATACATACCGGCTACCTGACGTAAAGCAGCATCGCTTTGTATCTTTACAAAGTTCTCGTAAGCCTGCATTCTGTTCGAAGATTGAATATAATTATTCACTGAACCCATAACTCCCGAGATAGAAGATGTATCGATATCAAACATCGCCTTATACGTATCTTTTACTTTCCAAACCAGCACAGAACCGATCATAATAGGATTACCAACTTTATCGTTCACCTTTATAGGCGGCACATCGAGATTACGTGCTCTGAGTGTCAGTTTCTTTTTATTATAAAAAGGGTTCACCCAAAGAAAACCGTTGTCGGTAATAGTCCCTTTATATTTCCCAAAGAAAATCATTATTCTGGCTTCGTTAGGCTCTACAACCATAAATCCTAAAACGGCAAAAGAGCATAAAAACATACAACATACAGCTATAAACACTAAGGGAATATAACCTAAGCTAAAAGACCAGATACTCGCTACCAATACTACAATAATGATAAATAAGGCTAGGAAGCCTGAAATCTTAGTGCCTTTAAAATCTTTCTCGAGTGTTTCCATATTTATTATGATATTAAAATGATATCATAAAAATAAATATAATTTTGAATAGCACAAAACAATTTACAAAAAAAGAGCCTTATTATTCAACAAGACTCTGAACGTATATATATAATATTAATCAATTCGATTCAAATTCGAGTATCTCACCATACTCTGCCAACTTATCGAAAGCTCCTTGCAAGTCTGTTTGTCCAAAGTAAACTCTAAAACAATTGATAACTCCACCATGAGCAAAAACAACAACAGAAGAATAATCCTTCTTTACCAATTCGTCGATGAAAGATGCAACACGTGCATACATCTGATCGAAAGATTCGCCATTGGGTGTGGGTGTCCTGATCCAGTCCTTGTCCCATTCTTCCATATCAATGCGATCCCATTCTTTCATCTCCCAATCACCAAAGTGCAATTCTTTCAGGCGATCGTACAATTGAATATCGGTAAAACCACAATATTCAGCAAGGCGCTTCGCTCGGCTTAGCGGGCTTGAAAAAACAGCATCAAACTCCAAGTCTTGCAACTTTTGCTTCACCACCTCAGCTTCGCTCTCAAAGGTCTCTTTTAGCGGTACATCCGTTTGTCCGTAACAAACACCATTAACTCCTACAGCCGTGTGGCGCACTATATATATTTTCATATTTAAACTTACGTATAGATAATAATTCTCCCTAGCATAATTTCAGGATAATACTTATCCCCAGAAAGAAAGACAATTCGCATAATAGAAACATTGCACCGCAACAATCTCCTGTATACCCTTGTATCTTTCTTCTCATGAGTAAAATCAATCCAAGGAAAACAAAGATAGGAAATATTATAGCCGCCCAAAAGTGAATATTTAATAATAAAACGAAAGGCAGCAAGCCAAACAAAGCCGAGATAAGAGCCGTGCGCAAAGACATTTTCTTATATACTGTTTTCGATTTACTAGTTTCCGCATTTCGGGCATAAGGAAGAAATAAGGTAATTTGTGAACTGATAAGCTTGCATAACGGATCGCCCACCAAAATTACAGTACAAGCCAAATACAGACCTAGATTTTCTAAAAAAAAATAAAAGAATAAGAAGTAAAATATCAAGCTGATTACTCCATAAGTACCGATGTGCGAATCTTTCATTATCTCCAATATGCGTTCGCGGGTAGTACCACCGCCAAAGCCATCGAAGAAATCGGCAAAACCGTCTTCATGCAATGCTCCTGTAATGAGCAAGCGGCTAAGAAGAGCCACAATAATGGCAATGGAGTAAGGTAAGATCTGAGCAGCGCACCACAGCACCCCTGCCATAACGCCGGCAGTAAGCCAGCCTACTACAGCCCAGTAGTTTATCACCTGCTTAAAATATTCGGCAGGGACATTAAATGCTTTTATACGCCAAAAAGGTAAGCGTGTAAAAAAGACGAGTGCTGCTGCTATTTGTTTCATCAGTTATAAGGATTACCTTTCGGAAAGGCAAGTTGCAATTTTAAAAATATTTCGTTACTTGGATTTCTTTAAATGAATTCATCTCATTTATCATACGCACGGCCGAATCGACGATAGGATATGCGCAAATAGCACCTGTTCCCTCTCCCAACCTAAGTCCTAAACTAAGAATAGGTTTTGCATTCAGATACTTCAACACTAGCTTATGTCCGGCCTCATCTCCCTGATGCCCAAAGACAGCATAGTACAGAACATTGTTATTCAACTTTGATGCCACCAACATACAGTTTGTCATAATAAAGCCATCGATAAGAATTATCATTTTCAGTTCGGCAGCCTTGAGCATAGCACCTACAGTCATCACCATTTCATAACCACCGAAATAACGCATAATATCTTCGACAGAAGCATCACCGTTGTAATTATCCATCGATTGCTTCAACACCTTATACTTATGGTTGATAATATTGCCTGTATGATCACAGCCTGCACCAATACACTGATCCAAAGGGATACCTGTGAGGTATGTCATCCATAGCGAAGACGAAGAGGTATTTGTAATCCCCATTTCGCCAAAGCTAATCACGTTACATCCCTCATCAAAGCAAGCTTGTACGCATTCTGCACCCGATTGTATGGCTTGTTCCATTTCCTCTTTAGTCATTGCAGCTTCATGCAGATAATTCCGTGTGCTTTTTCGGATCTTCTTGTGAATAATCGGATCTTCGGGCTTGAAGTCGAAATTAACACCGGCATCAACAACCTTTAGATTCAATCCGTGCTGACGTGCCAAAAAGTTGATTCCTGCTCCTCCATTCCAAAAATTTGCTATCATCTGATAGGTTACCTCTTGCGGCGATGGGCTCACCCCTTCTGCTGCAATACCGTGATCTCCTGCAAATACGATGTGACAAGGATTTGTCAACTTCGGATTCAAAGATTGTTGTATCCAACCGATTTGCATAGCCAACTCTTCGAGTTTACCCAAAGAACCTTTAGGCTTTGTGAGGTTATCAATTTTTTCTTGTAAGTAAGAGCGTACTTCGTCTTCCGGTTTTTCGATGTTAAATTGTTGCATTGTATATTTAGTTTCTTTTAGATTTTAATTTTACAGACGCTTTTCGTTGCTATGCTGTTGGCTCAAAATATCTGGTTTTGAAAGATTCGTCGTATTCGACAAAATGTTATGTTATTAAAAACAAAAACGACAGAATTTATGATCATTTCACTTTCAGGGGAATACCCGAAACCATCAGATAGACCTCATCAGCGTTTTCGGCAAGATATTGATTGAGCCAGCCTTGCAAATCGGCAAATTTACGTTGCAAGTCGTTTTGAGACATTTCGCCCATGCCTATTTCGTTTGTAACAAAAATAAACACAGCATCTTGAGCAACAAGCTTTCTGAATTCAGATTTCAGAGCGGTAAGAGCAGCTTCAACATCCGAATTCAGATCGAAGAAAAAATTCGTAGCCCATAGCGTAACACAATCTATAAGCACTACTTTATTGTCAAAGGAATGCTCACTCAAGAATTTCTCTTCTTCTACATTTATCCAATTATCTGCCCGCTCGGCTTTGTGCCTTTCTATCCGCTGACGATGTTCGTCATCCCATATTCGCGAAGTTGCCAGATACACTGGATTGGGAGACAAAGACAATGCTAACTGTTGTGCATAGCTGCTTTTACCCGAACGTTGCCCTCCTGTTATAAGGGTTATTTGCTTAGCCATTTATTTTCTCTTATACAAAAAATCTTTCCAGCGTTCTTCTACGTCACCTGCTTTATACATTTCGTAACGAGCCATTGTGAAGAACAAATCGGACAAACGATTTATAAATCGCATAACGGCTGCAGGAACTTCATCCTGCTTGTTTAAAGTCCACAAGCGACGTTCGGCACGACGAGCCACAGCACGAGCCAACTGCAAGTTTGCTGAAACAACTGTCCCCCCGGGTAAAACGAATGTTTCGCTGGGTCCCATTTCATCTGTCATTTTATCCATGCATTCTTCGCAAAATTTATCCAGATTTTCATCCAGAACATTTTGGTTTGTAGCTCTTATATCCGATGGTGTAGCCACCTGAGACATGACAACCATTATCTCTGTTTGTATCTTGAACAGAATAGGCTGCCACTCATGATCTGAAGATAAGTGAGCCCGAACGACACCTATTACAGAGTTCAGCTCATCGATTGTACCATTGGCTTCAATTCGTGGATGATCTTTACTCACACGTTTTCCTCCAAAGATTCCAGTTTTACCTTTATCTCCTCCTCGGGTATATATTTTCATTTTTTATGGTATGTATTATATTATATATTAAAGAATTTCCTTCTGTCATTCTGAAAGATATTAAAGAAGTCAACACGACAAGATTAACTCCCATATAAAGTCTAACAAAGATACAACAAGTAGAGATGAATCTATCCCATTTTTTAGGCTTTTTCATATAATTTATCTAATAGGATGAGTAGACAAAAGAATGGAAAGGGAAGAGAAAAGTAACAGCAATAAAATAGGAAAAGAGCTGTTACCTTTGTTACTTTTTAACAATTAATTCGTGCTTAACAATACATTCTCTATCTCACTTTTTAGTTTATCTTTGTCTGTAATTTAATTCGTTAACGTCAACCTCATGCGATTAAACATTTGCATCGTTTCAATTTTTATCTGTCTCTTACTGGCAACCTCATGTACCGAAAAGAAGGTAGTATTCAACCAACGGGAATTTATCTCTCTTTCGGGAAAATGGCACTGCGACCTTGGCGAAATAAATCTGCCCGGAAGTGTAGATGAAAGTCGTCTCGCACCCCGCAATAGTGACACTCTGAGTACAGGGCAGCTTACCCGGTTGAATCCTTATGTAGGAAAAATGAAATATACCAAAGAGATTGAAATACCGGCAGGTTCAGCTCAGAAAGAATGGCGACTGATCATGGAGCGAACAAAACCCTCTACGGTGTGGATAGACAAAGACAGCATAGGAACAAGCTCGCTGATATTATCACCTCAGATATACAATCTTGGAAAATTAGCCACAGGAAAGCACACTGTGACTATCGTAATAGACAACAGCCCTGCTTCTGTACCACAAGGAATACATGGCTCGCATGCTTGGACGGATGCGACACAAACAAATTGGAATGGCATAATCGGAAAATTCGGACTCGAAGCCAATGATGGCATTCTCATTAGCAACCTTCAGGTTTATCCAAATGTTTCTTCCAAAACAATACCAGTTGTAGCACAAATCAAATCGTCAGTAAGTGGAAAAGCCGAAATATCGGTTCAGGGATACCTATGGAATACAGCACAAAATATTGCTATACCCGAGCAAGTTATCAACATAAATCTAAAAGAGGGGTTGGAAACATATAAGTTTGATATCAACGTCGGCAACAAACACGTTTTGTGGAGTGAGTTTGATCCTGCCCTATACAAGGTTAATTTCGAAATAAAAAGTCAGAATATAAAAGACAGTTACACTATCGACTTTGGCATCAGAGACTTTTCAGCAAAAGGAACGCAGTTTGAAATCAATTCTCTAAAAACATTTCTACGGGGCAAACACGATGCCTGCGTATTTCCTCTCACCGGCTACCCGCCGATGAATAAAGAAGAATGGAAAAGACAAATGCGCATCGCCAAAGAATATGGGATAAACCATTACAGATTTCACTCGTGGACACCTCCGCAAGCGGCTTTTGATGCGGCAAACGAAGAAGGAATATATATGCAGGTGGAACTGCCATACTGGGGAGCAATGGATACGACAAATACCGACCTCAACAAATTCTTGATTAACGAAGGTGAGCATATCCTTGTCACTTATGGTAACAATCCTTCGTTCGTTATGATGGCTTTGGGCAATGAACTTGGAGGCGATGTAGAACTCACGCGTAACATTGTAACGAAATTCCGTGCATCCGACCAACGTCATCTCTATGCCTTTGGTGCAAATAATATGCTGGGTACTGCCGGACAACAACAAGGTGAAGATTTCTTTGTCACATGCCGTGTTGGCGGACAGGTAGGTTCCGACGATTACTCAACTCATACACGTGCGACCTTCTCTTTTGCCGATGCCAAAGACGGAGGGTATATGAACGCTACATACCCTTCTACCGCCATCACTTTCTCGAAAGCTGTAGAAAACTGTACTATACCGATTATAAGCCATGAGAATGGTCAATTCCAGGTATATCCCGATTATAACGAGATAAAAAAATATACCGGAGTACTGTATCCTTACAATATGGAAATATTCCGCAAACGCCTTCAGGAAAATGGACTTCAAGATCAGGCTGATGCCTTCCATAAGGCTACGGCACGTTTTGCTGCCCTCTGCTATAAGGCTGATATAGAAATGTGCCTTCGCACACCAGGATTTGGAGGATTCCAATTACTGGATTTACAGGATTATCCGGGGCAAGGAAGTGCCTATGTAGGTATACTGGATGCTTTTATGGATAATCCTGTAAATCCAGTAATTGGAATCCTCCAAATCCTGGTGTGCGAAGGCACATTT
>NZ_JAIXHZ010000228.1:0-26699 GCF_043392705.1 Dysgonomonas sp. Shenzhen-Wh21 | reverse complement strand
TGCAAAAGTGAAGGCTTTTAGAAGTCAATTTAGAGGAGTAAGAGATATACCATTCTTCATATTTAGGTTGACTAAGATTTTTGCATAAAATAAATTATCAACCAACTTTTAGGATTGATGGGGTTTTACTGTTGGTTTACAAAAACCCATTGAAACACTACTAAAACAAGAGAATTAAAACGATAAAAGAGTTACAGTTTCTACTGTAACTCTTTTATTCTTAAGTGGTCCCACCTGGTTCCACTTTATATTTTCTAAATGTTATTATTTCAACTGTTTATAACATTACTCTATTTCAATAGTAATGGTTTAGTAATGTATTCGAATGTCTCTTAAATACCACTTTTGGCTTGAAGTTGACCTCATTCTTTTATGTGATTCAAATATATAAAATAAGGGTGAGATATCCAATTGTGAAGTCTTATTTCTATCTCATACGAAGTGAGATATTTTATAAAGTATGATTTAAAGTGCAGATTAAAGGAATTCTTTGTAGAATGGGCAAATAGGAAAAAGTGTGGAGTCATTTTTCCCGGAACAGAGGCACTGGTATACCTTTACAAACAGGAAAAATAATCCACACTTTATAAGCATGAATGGTATTTCCTATTTTCTCGTTTGTAAATTCAAAAATTACCAGTTTTCTATTCATAGAGAAAATGAAGAATATGCAGTTTAAAGTTCAGTCATATTAACGTATCAATCATTTATTTTTCTTCGGATCTTCTTTTTCTTAAAAATACCGTTATCCATATTATCCATTCTTTCGTTTAACTTTTCAATCATTTCATCAAGAAAGAGAGTACGGCTTCCGACTCTTCGTCGAATAGCACGGAAAGTATCGTAACAATCTTTTACTTCAAAAGAGAATAGTTGACAGAGGATTTCAATCAATAGATTAATATCTATTTCCCCATTCTCAAATTTCTTAGTTTCCAGAGCACCATATGCAAATTCTACCAAATCGGCAGCCGTTCCGGTCCAATGAAGGTCTTGTTCAGATTTTTTTTCTTTTTGATTTCCTTTATTGCTATTATTCTGTAATTGCCATTGCAAAATCCTCAGTTCTATATCAATAAGAGAGATTGCCTTGATTGTATATTTTAAGGCATTTTTTTTCCTCCTTATCGGATAACCCGTCTCGTATTCCAACAAGTTCCAAACGAACAAAGCCAAGGTGATAATACAGCTTTGCGATGTTTGATTCAATCTGTAGTTTGTCTAATAACTTTAGTGCAAATTCGTCATAGGCTTTTGTTAACTCCGTTAATACATCTTTCTCTTTTGAGGCTTTCGTTAATAGTAGAAATAATCTCGAATTCATTAATTGTTTCATAATCTTGAATATTTATATTAGTAAATAGGCAGTTGTAATATTACAACTGCCTTGAACTTATATTCAATAATTAGATATCAAAGAGTGAAAGAGCTCCATTTTATATAGAGTATCAAAACTATTGTAGTTCTGTCTTAATTGTTTGATAACTGAGCTTAATAAATAGAATTAAACTTCTTAATTTTTAAAGAATGTGATGTTGTTCCTGATATATTGATGGCATTATAAAGCTTTTGTGGAAATATTAGATTTGTTTGTTGAACTATACCTCCATTTATAAACGCTTCAATAGAATTATTGTCGACAATTAATGTCAATGTAATATTTTCAGAATTAACATAAAGTGGAGCTGTATTAATACTTGGAAAATTGCTGGAAAAATTTACTTTACCCGATTTCGTTCTATCTGTCCTGAATTCAGTCGCATCTCTATCTATTGTTATAACAAACTCTTCCTTTGCATCATTTGAAAGTTTAAGGATAGTAGTATTTGAAGCAGGAATGGTCATATTAATCTCTAGTTGATATGCTTTATTATCAACATCTAGATGATACGCCTCTTCAGAATTTGATAGGGGAACCCATTCTTCACTTATTTCATCTAATTCACTCACAACCTCAGACGTTAGTACAGGATAACCATCCGGATGAGATTTTAATGTTAGAGTTCGGGGTAATGTTGCCCCGTTTCGCCATGTCATTGTTGGTACAGCCTCGGCATATTGCCAGTTACTCATCCATCCTATGAATATGCGTCTGCCATCACTTTCTGGAATATTATTCCATGTAACACCTGCATAGTTGTCTTTGCCGTAATCCAGCCAAAGCGGATAGGGCATATTATCTGCTTTAAATGTAGTTCCATTAAAGTCTCCAATAAAATATTGCGTACCTGAACCTCCATTCGGTGCTCCGGGATTTATGCTTACTAACAACACCCATTTTGTTTGCCCGTTATAAGTCAATGGGAACAAGTCTGGGCATTCCCAGACCCCTCCATGCCCACCAATACCATCTCCGAATTCACTCAGTTTTTCCCATTCTTTCAGGTTCTTTGAACCATAGAATGTTATAGTCTGTGAAGTAGCCAATGACATAACCCATTTATTTGTCTCTTTATGCCAGAAGACTTTCGGATCACGGAAATCTATGATATTTTCGTCAGTAAGTATAGGATTAGCTTCATATTTTGTGAAAGTCCTTCCTTTATCAAGACTATAGGCAAGAGATTGATTTTGTCTGGCCCCGGAAGAGGTGTAAATAGCAATCATCGCATTTTCTCCAAAACCCGCAGTATTATTTTTATCAATAACCGCAGAACCGGAGAATATATCCCCTGATTTATCAGGGAAAAGAGCTGTTGGCAGATGCTCCCAGTTGATAAGATTTTTGCTGACAGCATGTCCCCAACTCAAGTTTCCCCAAAAAGAGCGATATGGATTATATTGATAGAAGAGATGATATTCACCATCCAAATAAACCATTCCATTGGGATCGTTCATCCAATATTTTTCTGGTGTAAAATGAATGGATGGACGATATGGTTCGTCATTATAGGTATTATTGTCTTTATAATAGTCATTTGAATAATCATCAGAACAGGATGAGAAAAAGCATATTACCCCAATTATTGATAACATGAGACTATTAGTAATTTTATCTTTCATAATATCGATTTTATTTAGTTTTCAAATACTCTAATGCATTATATGTAATTTTCTCAATGTTATCCTGATAGATATTTCTTCCATTATTTTGATTCCATTCAAAAGCTCCAATACCAATAGCAATAGAAGTCCCTTTAAACTCTGCATTTGGATAGGCTTCAAAATTAGCCATCATCCAATAGTCATTTATACCGTCCCATGTACCCAGTATTTTTATTTGATTATCTTCTGATATCTTAATATATCCATTCTCATCAGTATTGCCATATCCATAAAAATCACAGATATCTTTCCATATATTATTATGATTTTCTTTCCATCCAGAACCTATAAGCGGAATACATTTTTTACCATCTAACAGAATATGTGACAACCCTTTATATATAGGGTGTTCTGATTCATCATGAACTTTTCCAATACTAACATTTACATGCCATACATCTCCATTGTCAAAACCTCCACCCATTTCAATTTCTGAATTAAAATTAGACTTCATGCGTCCCATCGTCCACAAGTAATTTGTTGCATGTGTGTTCAACAACAAATTTCCTCCATCAGTGTAATATTTCTTCATTGCACTAATTACAGTTTCCTCCAAAGATATTGCAGGCAATAACGATCTCGGGGATTGAGCATCGCGTATCCACCAAATGACACGATATTGAGTTAAATCAGTTCCTGCTTTCACATCCTCAAATGATAGATAGGTTCCTGTTGGATAGGTTTCAAAGAACCATTTTCCTGCTGCTATTTCATCATCGTCAGCAGTAGCAAGAAACATATTGTAAGTCGCAGCATCCCCCAGAAACGCAATTTTGGTACTTCCTACTCTGATAGTAGTATAAACCGTTTCGGAAGAATTACCTTCTTCATCGAAACTCACTACACCTATTGTGTACACTTTTTCGGATGCGTTTTCCAAGGTATAAGTTGTAGCACTTCCCGGCAACTCTATTTTAGTACCATCATATCTTACTTCTATTTTACTTATTTTTTCATCGGGAAGCTCCCATGTTAATACAACTGTCTTTGCTCCATCCTTTTGACGTGCCGTTAGGCCATTGATAGATGAGCTTCCTTCGCGTGTAAAATAAATTGTTTGCCCAGTAGATATATTTCCTTCTTTATCAAGCACATTAAATGTGAATTTATATTCCTTTCCCACCTTTACTACGCCATATTTATAGGATGTAGGATTGTTGGATATAACTTTAGTTTCGGCATCTGACGATACTTTCACACTCAAATCATTCTGATTTGGTAAAATCCATTCCACTCTTAAAGTATCATCATCTATTCGATATTCTAAATTGGATAATGGAGCTACTTTGGCATCATCCGAATTAATGTCACGATCGTAACACCCACTCAGCAATAAAGCTAACGAGAGTAAACTGAACACATAATATTTTAGTTTCATAATTCTTAGATATTAATAGTTATAATTTTGTTTGTACACATTCTTGCTGAAGTTTATTTGTTGTTGAGGAATAGGTACATACTCCTCTTTGTTTTTATCGAAATGTGCACCTTCATAATAAGGACGTTTTGATTTCTCGTTTTCATAATATGCATTCAGCACACTATCCGCGATTCCCCAACGAACTAAATCAAAGAAGCGGCTTCCTTCCATTGCAAACTCAAGGCGTCTTTCCCAGCGTAAAGCTGTCCGTGCATATGAGTTTGTCCAGGTTGCATCGTTAGCATATAATGCCATATTAACATTCGTAGCATAAGGAATAAGAGCGATGCTGTTTTTAGCACGCATCCTTATTTCATTTATCAGTGGCAAAGCCTCCCCTTCCCTGTTGAGTTCTATCAAAGCTTCAGCACGCATCAATAGTACATCTGCATAACGAATAATTATTCTATTCTTTGTATTTGCACGGAAGGGATCAATCAGAACTGATGACTCGTCTCCTACCTTTACATTTTCTTTCAACGAAGAGTAATAACCATATACGCCAGGATTTCTGTTATGACCTGTCTCGAAGATATTTCCTAAATCGTATTTATATGGGTATCCAACCATTGCAACCGTATGATATAAGCGAGGATCTGCATTATCTGTACTTGCATCGTAGTCAGCTAAATTGTATGAATTAAAATCAGGTAATCCGTTTTTCGTTTTAAACGCATTTACCAGATTCTGACTCGGCTTTTGAAAATCGCATGCGCCCGATGTATTTAGGGGTACGTTAAGTGCATCACTGAAATTTAACCGGCCTTTACTTGTGCCATCATCCTTTGAAAACTGAATAGAAAAAAGAGCTTCAATACCATTTTCGTATATATTTTTTCCAGGAAGAAAATTATGCGCAAAATCGGGAGCAAGATCATATGATGAACCTATTACAGCGGCAGTATATATTAATACCTGATCCAAATCATCTGTATCAATACTTGTAACATTATGCTTTTCGTCTTGACGATATGCTTTATATAAATATACCTTCGCTAAGTAAGCTGCAGCAGCATATTTGTTTGCGCGTCCTATCTCTGGTTGCACATCAGGCAAATTTTTATAAGCAAATTCAAAATCCGCTGCTATTTTCGCCCATGATTCATCATTTGTAAGTTCTACATTCGATATTGTACCATAAGCATCGGTTGGTACTGCTTCGTCAATGTAAGGTACATTCTTAAACATAGTCTTCAGTAAAAAATAGAAATGTCCTCGAAGGAAACGACATTCGCCTAATCTCCTATTTTTCATTTCAAACTCGTTTTCTGATACAGAATTGAGCACACGTATAGCATTATTTATACGTGAAATAGCTATATAACAATTATAGAAGAGAGCATCCGGTTCTCCGAATGTAGGAACAATATTACTTGAGGTTTCGTAGAAATGGAATGCTTGAATATCTGATTCGTCACGCCCACCTTTATATGCATCATCGGAACGCACATTTCCATATGGCCAAAGATTGAATGGGGTATCATAATGGTCATTGCCTAACATCGAATATGCTGAAATCACATTTTTTTCAATCTGGTCAAGCCCTGATATATCATCGTCATCTAAGATTCCATTTGGCTTTTCGTTTAGAAAATCAGAGCAGCTGCTAAAGACCAAAAATAAAACGGCTAATATGGATAAATATATTTTTTTCATAATTATATTATTATTAGATTGTTTAGAATGAGACATTTAACCCGACAGTAAACGTTCTTGGTATAGGATAACCAAATTGAGGGCTTTCTGGATCTACCCCTGTGAAACTTTTACTTTTAATCGTCCATAGATTTTGTCCACTTATATACAGTCTTAAATGGTTTGCATAGAATTTTCTTGTGATATGTGTAGGAAATGTATATCCGACTTGTAACATTCTTAATTTTAAATATGAACCATTTTCTATGAAGTAAGTGGAAAAACGTCCTTCATCATTTGTATTCAGAGATGTCACAGACGGAATGTTGCTATTTACATTTGTTGGGCTCCATGCATTTAATAGTCGGCGTCCTTTATTGGAGCCTGTTTCGCTTACACTCCAAAAATCAGTATGGTATTTTTGATCATTTACGACGTCTATGTTATGGATTCCTTGCCAGAACATAGTTAAATCAAAGCCTTTATAACTAAAGTTGACATTTAGTCCATACATAAAATCGGGATGTTGTACGCCAATCCATGTCCTGTCATCATTATCAATTACTCCATCCCCATTTAGATCTTTGTAACGAATACGTCCGAGTCCTTTTCCTGGTTGCTGGGCGGCATTATCTACCTCCTCCTGCGTTTTAAATAATCCATCTGCAACATATCCGAATAAAGAATTAATAGGATGTCCCAATATATTATTTCCGGCTACTCCTCCATAGTTATTTTCTACATCTTCGGGCAAATAAGTCATTTCATTTCTATATAAAGAAAGATTACCTGTAATATCATATTCTAAACCAAATGGTAATTTGTTTCGATAACCTACCGAATATTCCATTCCCCAGTTTTGCATTGAAGCACCATTTACCCAACGATTTCCACCTTCTCCTATCGCAGCAAGATAGGGTGGAAGCACTAGGATATCTTTGGTCTTCTTCATGTAATATTCTGCTGACCCGTAAAGTTTTTGTTCCCAAAAACCAAAGTCGAGACCAATATTGGTTTGTGTAGTTGTTTCCCATTTCAGGTTATCATTAGCAAGTTGTGTACGTTTAAATCCAGACTGTAATTGTCCCGATCCTGTTCCGCCAATGTCATAAGATGTACTATGCACCGTTCCCCATGTAGGATCAGCAGTTCCATAATCAGGTACGTATATATTATATATGGCTGTATTGCTTATTTCTTGGTTTCCTGTTTGTCCCCATCCTAAACGTAACTTCAGATCCGAGATGTTATTTATATTGTTCTTGATGAAAGCTTCTTCGCTTAAACGCCATCCTAAAGAAAATGCAGGAAAAGTTCCATATTTATTATTCTTACCGAAACGTGATGAGCCATCGCGACGCAAGGTTACCGAAGCAAGATAACGATCATCGAATGAATAATTAACCTTACCAAAAAAGGATAACAAGGTATATGCTGTAGAGTTACCGCCAGCAATTGATTTCCCTGTACCTACATCAGGCCACATATATTCAGGTGTTTCAAGTTCAAAGCCTTCACGATATGAGTTGAAATTGACATTTTCTTCTCTAAAGGCTTCTACTCCTAACATTGCATCTGCTCTATGTTTACCTACTGTAATATTGTAAGATGCAATCGCATTCCAATTCCATTTTAGCCAATGTCCTTGGTTTAAGTTTACTGAATTAACATCACTCTCTAATTTCCCTGATTGATATTTTCGGACAAGATCACGTTTATAATAATTCCCATAGTCAAGCCCAAAATTAGTTCTCAAATCCAATCCTTCAATTGGATTAACGGCCAGAAATGCATTACCAAAAGTTCTCCAATATGAATATCTATTATCTTTTACGGCTTCAACTAATCTTACAGGATTTTGCCGGTCATTCATTACTCCCACAGGACCTCCCCATCCCCCCGATTCTGTATAAACGGGTAACATAGGCAAGGCTTGTAATGCGGTATTCAGAATACCGTCGGGTGCTTGTATCTCACTGGTTCTATTAAGTGTAAAGTTTTCCCCTATTGTTACTATCCCGTCGAATAATTTGTATGAAGTATTCATGCGGGCTGAAATTCGGTCGAAATCGCTATTTTTGATCACCCCTTCATTAGTAAGATATCCCAACGAAAAGAAATAACTACCATTATCGGTACCGCTACTTACCGACATATCATAGTTCTGCATAACACCTGTTCTTGTTATTTGATCAAACCAATCAGTGTTTGCTGTACGCATTGTATTTCCACTTCCCACTACGTATTCGGGTAATATGACTTTATTGAGTACTGCTACTCCATTGGCATCATATCCCCAGTCGTAAGTATAACCTATCGCATTGGCATTGGGATCTTTCCCTGCATTTACTTCTGCTTGCCACATCATCCGACCATATTCTTGGGTATTTAGCATATCCATCTTGGTGGTGTATTTTGAGGTGGTAACACCTGCATTGAAATCGATCTTAACTTTTCCCTTTTTCCCTTGTTTGGTTGTGATAATTATAACACCATTGGCCGCTCGCGAACCATATATACTTGCTGATGAAGCATCTTTAAGAACCTGAATACTTTCTATATCCGCAGAGTTCAATTCATGCATGCCAGCTTTGGTTGGCACACCATCTATTATATATAGGGGATCATTATTGTTCAATGTGCCTATCCCACGTATACGAATAGTAGAAGCCCCACTCGGATTACCATCAGTAGTTACCATCATACCGGCAACTTTTCCTTGTAGAGCTTTCATAGGATTATTTTCAGCTACTTTCTTTATCTCATCAATAGATACAACTGATACAGCTCCTGTCAGATCTGCTTTTCGTTGAGATGTATACCCTGTTACAACTATCTCATTTAATAATTGTTGGTTTTCAGATAAAACAACATCAACGACGTCTCCATGGCTAACAGTTTTTTCTTGTGCTATCATTCCAACCATAGAGAAGACCAGGGTGGCTGATTCTTTTGTTAATTGAATCCGATACTTTCCTTCAATATCTGTAACTGTTCCATTTGTTGTTCCCTTTTCAACAACACTGACTCCTATTGCACCCAAACCGTCTTCTGCCAGAGTAACAACCCCTGTTACTTCCTTTGTTTGAGAAAAAGCAAGTGAAGGAAGAACAAATAAGAAAAATATTGAAATACAACATTTCAATTTAAGAATGTGAGTTTGTTTTTCCATTTGGTAATTAAATTTATTATTTAACATATTAATTTCATGGTTGTACAAAACTATATGGAATTAAGTCTTCCTTATGTAAGGGATGTTTCAGATATATGTAAAAATGTTGCAATGCATGAGAAAATAAAATAGATGCAACATTTCTACAATCGTTGGCAACATCTGTTATAGCATTATTGTAGCATTAATTATTCCTTTGTAAAGAAGGATAGGACTTTAAATCTTTGGCTAAAAATTTCTTCAATCAATATTATAAACTTATTAATTAAACCATGAAAAAAAAAATAGGATTACTTTTTTGCACTTCACTGATAATAATGACCGGATGCTCATCGGGAGATATTGTTATTGACGATTTTGAATCGGGAACATATGATAAATGGACAATAGAAGGAACTGCTTTTGGAACTACTCCGGTTCAAGGGAGATATCCCAATCAACAGGAAGTAAACGGTTTTGATGGAAAATTTCTGGCTAATAGTTATAATGGAGGAGACCAATTAAAAGGGTCGTTAAGTTCTTCTGAATTCAAAATTGAACGGGAATATATCAATTTCTTACTGGGAGGAGGAAAGAGTAATGATATATATATCGAATTATTGGTAGATGGTAAAAGTATATATAAAAATTCTCCGCTCGTAAATAGTGAGACTTTACAATGGACTACATGGGATGTTAGGCAATATAAGGGTCTAAAAGCCAAGATACTTATTACAGATAACCATGATGGAGGATGGGGGCATATCCTTGTAGACCAAATTATAATGAGCAATATGGAAAAAAGTTCGGTTATGATTGATCATAAAATTTCTTTCAAGGCAGATAAAAAATATATTTTGGTTCCAATTGATGATTCCGCTCCGGAAATAAGTACACAACTAATAGTGAATGGACAAGCAGAAGGTGTGCCTATGAACATTAATATTGCCCAATCGGAGGTATCCTATTGGGTCCCAATAGACATAGAGAGATACAAAGGTGATAATATAGATTTAGTATTCTCTTATATAGATAAGAATAGTATAGGATATTCTCAAATTAAGCAATCGGATGACTTTCATTTTAATGTTAATGAAAAATATCGTCCAACATACCATTTTACACCTAAATATGGCTGGATGAACGATCCCAACGGTATGGTATACCATAATGGAAAATATCACTTGTATTATCAGCATAACCCTTATGGCTCTTTATGGGGTAATTTGAGTTGGGGGCATGCGGAATCTAAGGATCTTATTAAATGGGAACATCAACAAGAAGGGATAACACCGGATTCACTGGGGGCTATTTTCTCAGGAAGTGCGGTCATCGATAAGAATAACACTGCCGGTTTTGGAAAAAACGCGATGGTCGCTATTTATACATCCGCAGCTGAAAGGCAAACCCAGAGCATTGCTTATAGTCTGGATAATGGACAAACTTTTACAAAATATAATGGAAACCCTGTACTTACAGATTCCAATATTGTTGATTTCCGTGATCCGAAAGTGTTCTGGCATGAAGTTTCACAAAAATGGGTCATGTCATTGGCTACTTCACAGACCATAACATTCTATGGTTCAAAAAATTTGAAAGAATGGGAGAAACTGAGCGAATTTGGAGAGGGGCTTGGTGGACATGATGGAGTTTGGGAATGCCCTGACCTGTTCCCTTTAACTTATAATGGAAAAACTAAATGGGTACTATTTGTCAGTATCAATCCTGGCGGTCCTAATGGAGGAAGTGCCACCCAGTATTTTATCGGTGATTTTGATGGAAAAACGTTTAAAGCCGATAAACTATCTTATCCTATATGGCTTGACTATGGGCGGGATAACTATGCAGGGGTTACTTGGAATGATGCTCCGGATAATCGTCGGATTTTTATTGGATGGATGAATAACTGGGATTATGCAAGAGAAGTGCCGATAATCAATTTTAAAAGTGCCTGTACATTACCTCGCGAATTAAAACTTACACACAATGGCGAACATTTAGTTATAAGTAATCCCCCTGTAAAGGAAATAGTCAATTTAAGAAATGAATCGAAGAAAGTGCAAGATATTCAGGTAGAAAGTGTTTATACCATTGATAAACTTCTATATAAAAATGATGGGGCATATGAGGTAGAAATGACCTTAGAAGCCGGAAGTGCAGAAAAATTTAGTTTTACACTCGAAAACCGAAGAAAAGAACAACTGAAATATTCTTTCAATTTGAAAGATGGAGAACTTCTAACAGATAGGTCGAAAAGCGGAGTTGCTGATTTTAGTGAAAAATTTGCATCAAAAGTAATAAAAGCACCTCTAGCCAAAAAGAATACATATAAGATTCGTCTCTTTATAGATAATGCATCTTCAGAACTGTTTGTTAATGACGGGGAACTGGTTTCTACAAACATTATATTCCCATCAGAACCTTATAACTCTTTGAAATTTGAAGGTAATATCAATGTCAAGGATATAACTATCCATAAGATTAAATAATATTTTGAAATAATTAAAATCATGACTAATAATAAAGGATTTTACACAAAGATTCTTCCCATAATGCTTGCATTCTTCTGTATGGGATTTGTCGACATGGTAGGTACTGCCACCAACTATGCACAAAAAGATTTGGGACTGGATGATGCTACGGCAAATATATTTCCGTCTATGGTTTTCTTTTGGTTCCTTATATTTTCCGTTCCTACAGGAATATTAATGTCCCGAATCGGGAGAAAAAAAACAGTAATTATCAGCTTATTGGTAACTGCCTTGTCAATGATAATCCCGTTTGTATGGTATGACAAGACATCGCTTATTATAACCTTTTCTTTATTGGGAATAGGCAATACCCTGATGCAGGTTTCGTTGAATCCTCTGTTATCGAGTATTGTAAAAGGTGATAAACTGGCAAGTTCCCTAACCTTCGGACAGTTCGTAAAAGCAATAGCATCGTTCAGTGCCCCGCTAATAGCAACAAAGGCCTCATTAATGTTTGATGACTGGCGCATGATTTATCCCTTATTTCTATTAATTTCGGTGATAACAGTATTATGGCTTGGTATGACCCGTATTGATGAACAGAAAGAAGAAGGTAAAGGTGCGACATTCTCCGAATGTTTTAAGCTTCTTGGAAATGGGGTTATATTGCTCTGTTTTCTGGGTATCATGTGCCATGTGGGAATTGATGTCGGGACTAATGTCACTTCTCCCCGTATATTAATGGAAAGATTAGACTTGACAAATCTCGATGATGCCAATTACGCAACAAGCGTTTATTTTGCCTTTCGTACTGCAGGTTGCTTTATTGGAACTTTCATCTTGGCACGTTATTCAGCGAAAAAGTTTTTCGGGTTAAGTGTACTCTGTATAGCTTTGGGCATGGGAGGGCTTTACTTTTTACAAGGTGAAATTATTTTGTGTGCATGTATAGGTTTGATTGGTTTTGGAAATTCCAATGTATTTTCCGTTATATTGTCGCGTGCAATGCTTTACATGCCTAATAAGAAAAACGAAATATCGGGACTTATGATAATGGGCTTGTTTGGCGGAACTATATTTCCTTTTTTCATGGGACAGGCAACTAAAGCATTAAATAATTCTCAAATAGGAGCTTTGATAGTTATGAGTATTGGGGTTATTTATCTTCTGTTCTTAGCAACCAGAATTAAAGATAAAATGAATTCTATTGAATAAATCTAATAAAGAAATAAACGATGAATAATACAATTGTAGGACTTGGAGAAATATTATGGGATATTTTCCCAGAAAGAAAAGTGATGGGTGGTGCCCCCGCAAATTTTGCATACCATGTATCGCAGTTCGGATATAACGGTCACGCCGTAAGTGCCGTAGGAGATGATTTGTTAGGTAAGGAAATATTGGAATGCCTGGCAAAAAAAGAATTGAATTACCTGATAGAGACTACAGATTACCCTACCGGAACAGTAAATGTGAAACTGAATAAGGAAGGAATTCCTGAATATGAGATATGTGAAAACGTGGCATGGGACAATATTCCTTTTACTGCCAAGACCGAAAATCTGGCAAAAAATACGGGGACAGTATCTTTTGGATCTTTGGCACAAAGAAACAGCGTATCGAGAGAAACTATTAAAAGGTTTCTGAAAAGCATGCCTGAAAACAGCTTAAAGATATTTGACATAAATCTTCGCCAGCATTTTTATTCTAAGGAATTGATACATGAATCTTTGCAACTTTCAAATATGTTAAAAATTAATGACGAAGAAATTGTTTTAGTCGCACAGTTGTACGGATACAAAGAAAATGATGAACAGGAAATCTGTAAACGTTTACTCGAAGAATACGAACTTGATATTATAGTATTAACAAAAGGAACAAATGGTAGTTTTGTATTTACACCCAAAGAAACATCATATCAACCAACACCAACAGTACATGTAGCAGACACTGTCGGTGCCGGAGATTCTTTTACAGCTGCTTTTGTTGCATCATATTTGCACGGTCAACGACTCACAAACGCACATCAGTTAGCCGTTGAGGTATCAGCCTATGTATGTACACAACATGGTGCTATGCCTAAATTGCCGGATGCTTACCTGGAATTATTTAGGAAATAAAATATAAAAGCATCGTATTTAACTTTTAATTACGATGCTTTTTATAGATTTGCCTATTATATTAAATCCACCATGAACAAAACCTGTCTTATACTCATACTTATACTTAGTCTCTTATGTTCCTGCAATAGAGAAGAAAAGAGTAAATACATCATTGGAGTTTCACAATGCAGCGATGATTTATGGAGGCGGACAATGAACAACGAAATCTTACTGGAAGCCTCTATCAATCAAAATATCGAAGTTGATATAAAAACGGTTAAGGACGATACACAACAGCAGATAAGAGATATTGAAGAATTAATAAAGAATGGTGTCGATTTATTAGTTGTTTCCCCAAATGAGTCTACTGCAATAACCTCCGTTGTACAGAAAGCGTATAACATGGGGATTCCTGTCATCCTTGTTGATCGAAAAATTGATACAGAAGACTACACTGCTTATATAGGAGCAGATAATTATCAAATTGGTAAAGAAGCAGGCATATATACAGCGGGCATACTGAATAACAAGGGAAATATTGTTGAAATGAGAGGTTGGAATGGCTCAACCTCTGATGCAGAGAGACATGCAGGTTTCATCGATGGAATCAGAAATTATCCTGATATAAAAATTATTGCAGAATGCCGAGGAAACTTTTTAAAAGAAGATTCCGAAAAAGAGATGACCAAGATACTGAATTCATTTAAAGAAATTGATCTTGTATTTGCTATGAATGACCCGATGGCATTAGGGGTACATGAGGCTGTTTCTAATTATAGTGGGCGTTTCCCTTTTATCATAGGAATTGATGCATTGCCAGGTGAAGGCGGTGGTATGGAAAATATAGAAAAAGGGATACAAAATGCTTCATTTATTTACCCTACAGGAGGAGATAAGATAATTGATCTGGCATTAAAGATATTACAAAATAAGCCATATCTTAAAGAAAACATCCTGCATACAGCAGTAGTTGATAGAAGTAACGTCAGGGTACTCCAATTACAAACTGAACAAATAACAAACCATCAGGAAAAAGTAGAGCGTATAAATGAACTTTTAGACGAAAGCCTTAAACAATATTCTAATCAACAAACTCTTTTCTATGGTACTATTCTTGTACTTCTGTTGATTTCAATTCTACTTGTCGTATCTGCCCTTGCATATCGGAACAAAAGTAAATCAAACAGATTATTGGAAGAACAAAAGAATCAACTGGTTTCTTTGTCTAAACAATTGGAAGAAGCAACGAATGCAAAACTGGTCTTCTTTACAAATATATCTCATGAATTCCGTACTCCACTTACTCTGATTCTGGGACCAATAGACACACTTTTAAATTCCGGAAATATTTCTGCAAAACAAAAAGCATTACTGGAAATCATCCAAAGAAGTAGTAACAGTCTTTTAAATCTACTTTCTCAAATTATCGAATTCCGGAAATATGAAAATGGGAAATTAGACATTCAGTTTGTAAAAGGTGATATTAAGTTATTTCTGGAGGATTTAAATATTGCCTTCTTAGATTATGCAGAGAGAAAACACATAAACTTCACTTTTACCACAGATGATGATAATTATATTATTCCTTTTGATAAAGAAAAGGTAGAGAAGATATATTTTAATCTTTTGTCAAATGCATTTAAACATACTAGAAAAGATGGAAGTATTCATATAAATATTACAAAAATCCAATATAATGATGCAGACTATTTTAAACTATCAGTATTTAATGATGGAGAAGCTATCCCTCCAGATAAAATAAATAATATATTTAATAGGTTTTACAAAGTTAATCCGACAGATTCAGGTACCGGAATAGGATTGGCTCTTACAAACTCGCTTGTTGATTTGCATAAAGGTGTAATATCTGTAGAAAGCATAGAAGGAAAAGGAACAGTGTTCGATGTTCTACTTCCATATGAACAGGATTTAACAGATATAGTAGTATCTGGTGATACTCATGCAATCAGAAGTGCCGAATCTTTGCTCCTAACGGATGCGGAGTCAATGCAGGAAAAAATATTTGTTGAGAATATATTAAGTGAAGATAAAAAGATTATTCTGCTTATAGATGACAATGTCGATATGCGGAATTATATGCGATTGATATTACACAAAGACTATACAATAATTGAAGCTGATAATGGAAGCACAGGAATTGAGCTATCCATAAAGTTCTTACCCGATATTATTATTTGTGATATAATGATGCCGGGCATAGATGGTTTTGAGGTCTGTAACACTCTAAAAGAAAATATATTTACAAGTCATATCCCTATAATCTTGCTTACAGCTTGTTCTTTGGATGAACAAAAAGCTCAAGGATTTAAAAGTGGTGCTGACGCATATATACCAAAACCATTTAATGCACAGTTATTGAAAATAAGAATAGATCGATTAATCGAAAACAGGCAAAAGATAAAAGACGCATTTACAAACAATTTACTTAGTGATTCAAAGAAAACGACTTTGGCGGAAATAGAGCAATCTTTTATTAATAAATTCCAAAAATATGTAGAAGATAATATAACAGATCCAGATATGAATATAGTTGAAGTTGCGCAATATATGGGTTTGTCCCGTTCACAATTATATCGGAAAATAAAGTCTATAACAGAATATTCACCCAATGAGTTTATTCGAATATTGAGACTAAAATATGCTGCCCAAATGATTATTTCAGGTACGCCAATCTCTGAAATTGCATATAAATCTGGATTCTCTTCAGCTTCTTATTTTACAAAATGTTTTAAAGAATTTTATAAAGTTAGCCCTACAGAATTCATTAAGTCAAAATAATTCATTATAAATTTTTAGAATACCAATAAAATAAACCGCAGGATCTAACTTTGGTTTTCGCCCTCCCTTTTTCCATTTTCTTTGATTGTTATTTTCCATAAACTTTAGCTGTTTTTATTATTCTACAAAATTGACGACTCCGGAGTTAATTTCCCTCGACTTTCAGAGGAGTGGACAAGGTGTTTTAAGGCACTTAAAACGTTTTGAGTGTACTCAAAACATACCTTGCCATGCACTGACGTGCATCAAAATTTACATTGCAAAATTAGAATCTATGTATTAGATAAAATAGGAACTTACCTGCGCCAACCGATGCCAACCTCTACCATGTAAAAGAAAATGATAACTTGAGAAATGATGTTTTATTATTCACAACATTGTAGTATTTGCTATACGAAAGTGCAAGCGAGCATATAAACATATTTATGATAGACTAAATAATCAGTCGTTTTGCCGTTTGTGTGTTGGAACGTTAGCATGTTGGAACGTACTAACGTTACGACGCTTGTAGAAATGTTAGATTCTTTTATCGTTCTATCGTTTGTTCGAAAGTACGATAGTAACATAGATAAATCTATCTATCGAAAGTTAGAATGTTCGATATAATAACAGATATAATGTTCTATTGATTGTTCTACCTATATAAAGATAGTATTAAATATATTTTCCTTTTTTCAACTGATAAACACCTCTTTTTTGAAGAGAATAAATAGGGCAAACTTTTTGAGAAAATACTATCTGAAAGATGGAGATTTTCGATAAAACCCAAAAGGCTGTGAGTTTGCCATTTTGTTCTCTTTCAGATTTCTTTGTGTTCAGCTGAAATAAAGCATAAAAAAAGAGAAGTTGAAAAATCAACTTCTCTAAATTTGATGTATCATGATTGGGAATCTATCTTTCTATCTTTTGTCAATTCTCCTTGCCAAATCATCCATATCCTTACTGATTTTCAAATCTGTGATCTTTGCATATATTTGAGTCGTGCGAATACTGCGATGTCCAAGCATTTTTGACACCGTCTCTATTGGAACTCCATTGGATAGGGTGATTGTCGTTGCAAACGAGTGCCTTGCAAGGTGGAATGAAAGCGGTTTATCTATATCACATAGTTCTCCTATATCCTTCAAGTATTCATTTATCTTCTGATTAGAGATAACAGGTAATAATTTCCCGTCTTTCTGTTTCCCTTTATACTTTTCTAAAATCTGCTTAGGAATATCCAGCAAACGTATATTTGAATTGACATTAGTCTTTGTTCTTTTAATCATTATCCATAAATTGCCGTCAAAAGCTTTTTGCACACTTGTTTCCATCAGATTGGATACGTCAACGTAGGCAAGTCCTGTATATACACTGAATATAAAAATATCACGGATTGTATTTAGTTTAGGGGTTCTGAAACTCTTTTTCCAGATTCGATCTATCTCATCTTGTGTCAAAACTTCTCTATCTGTCTCCTGAAATCGAATTCTAAAATTGATAAAAGGATCGTTAACCGTTTCCCCGGTCGCTTTGATAAAATTAATAACCCGCCTGAATCGTTGTACACACTTCATAGCTGTATTGTTATGAAGATTGCATTTATCCATAAGGTACAGGTAAAAGTTTTCGATGAATGCAAGGTTGAGTTCTCTTATTGAAATATCTTCAATTCCATGTTTCTCTTTCATGTAGTCAATGAGTCGGGTTTTAGCGAGCTCATATCTGGTATAAGTTTTATGAGTAGTATGTTTCCCGACTTTCATTTTGTATTGGTTATTATGCTCCGTGAAATAACTGATTAGTGTCTTAGCGGACGCCTCAAATCCCAAAACATCATTTTTTATTTCATCGGGGAAAGCATAACCATTTTCATCCATTCTTCGATTGTAGGCTTTGGTTATCTTTGAGGATAAGTCATGTAGAGCCCTGTTGATTTCTGCTACTTCATTTGTACGACCAATAGCTTTGCCTGCTTTTGCATCCCAATTTTCGAGATTGACTTCTAATTTTGTTCCTAGTTGAGCAACCTTTGTATTAATGGTTATTCTTGCCATTATAGCTACTTTGCCATTTGCTTTAGGTTGATTTTTCTTTACATAAAACAATGTCCTGAATGTTGACTTCATAATTCTTCAATTTTTTAGTTACAAATTTTTGTTTTTTCGCTTTGAAGAATGACAGACAACTCTGCGACAACTTGTAGTAAATAAGATATTTATTGCTTTATCCATTACCTAAATTATATCTTGAAAATAGGTAATGTTTTAGTAACGGTTTTTGACTTTAGATTGACTTTTTCGGGTCTGAAAGATGACCAAAGAGAAGTTTATAAAAACTGAAAAAGCCCTCTAAATTAAACATTTAGAAGGCTTTTCTTAATTTTGACCGAATCTTGGCTTCGGCTTTTGTGGTCCCACCTGGGCTTGAACCAGGGACCCCCTGATTATGAGTCAGATGCTCTCTTCGGCGTCACATGCTGCGCATGCAACGCTACACAACTGAGCTATAAGACCTTATGACTGCACTACTGACTAATATTTTTAATTCTATATGTCTGGTTTAACGGATGGTTTAACTTTGTAAGCTAAATCAAGAGTGATTAATACTAAATTTTAATTATCACTTATAAGTATAAATATACTCAAAAAAGCAGATTGGGACAAGTTTTCAAGATTATCAATTAAAGTAATATTCTCAAAAATTTGTCCCAATACTAACCTTATCATTTTTTGTATGGCTTTGCAAAAAGTGATAGGGTATGGCTTCTGATTTCTAACATATTTATTAGCTCATTATAATGGTATCAGAACGATAGATTCTTCAAAAGCTGATCGTTAATCACTTTCTTTTCGTTCATTCTGTCTATGAATAAGCCTTTATTGCCTGTCATAAAATCCAATACTTCCATTATCACAAATTCAAATAATTTGCTATCATCATTCTTAATTATAGATGCGATAAAATAAACATCACCTTCTTCAACGATGGCTTTGAATATCGAAATATTCTTATTGATTTCATTAGCTACTTTTAGAGCATCTGATATATTATTCTTATTGACTGAATAAACTTTCGGTAAGATAATCTCTAACTGACAGTCTAATTCTAATGCACCTTTGCGAATAACAAAAGCATTATAATTGTATGCTAGAGCAAATGAATAGTTATTAAGTATTTTAGTCTCTAGAGCTCGCTTGTTGATAATATTATAAGCCTGTTTCAGAAGAATATCCATACTACCAATATCCATAGTTTAATGTAACTGTACTGTCTTTTGAATTTATAACAAAACTGAAATGCTCATCGTCCCCATTATCACATTCACTCATAAATGAATAACTGTATTCTCCTTTAGTATCAACATGCCATTTATCAATAAGTACAATACAATCATTCTTTTTAATATAATTCATGCTTTGTGTATATTGGAGTTGTTCTTTTATTTTTCCGTAAAATTCATTCAAATCAACATCTGGTTTAAATTTCAATTTGACAACTTTTGTATAATCTCCATTAAAAGCGACTGCACCATTATCGGAATTGATCTCAATAAAATCTGGAAAAGAAAAACCTATTTTATTTTCAATCAGAATCTTTGTAGGATTTTCTTCTTTCTCAACTTTCTTTTCAGTGCATCCGATGAACACCAATACTAGAAGGAAAAAAATTCTTATAATACTATTCATACCTATTATTAGTAATATTGTTCAAGGTTAACACTTCCTTCCATATATCCTTTGTAAGTTAGCACGTCCATATTTTCTGTAATCATCTTAATAACAAAAGCAACAGCCTGCTCCTTATATATTTTAGTCAATTCTACCAATGAAGAACCTTTCTTCTCATCATAAGTATTGGAATAACTCCATCTAAAAGTATAATAATCTGCGGTGTATGTTGTTTCAGTCTCTTCTATTTCCTGATGTCTCATATTTGAAACTAATCCATGAGATTGTTCTCCGTCTGTCACATTTGAAAAACAAAGTTTATCATATTCATTCAGAAAGAATACTAAATAATTGCCTTTGTCCAAAGCCCAGTCTGTATAATCAACCCCATTTCGTTTCGCTTCTAAGACAATAAATTTAACTAGTTCTCTTTGCTTTTTCTGAGAATAAAGGCAAGGAGAACAACACAAAAGTCCAATAATGATAATAATGAGTCTCATTTTAATAATTTTAAAAACTATATCCTCTTCCTACGCCATTATAGAAAACATTTATTGTCCCCTTCTTTTCAACAACATAATTTATAAGATGAGAAGACAATATTTCACAAGTGAAGCGTGTTTTATTATCAGTACAATTAGACAAGTCTGTTTTATTTTGGTAATGCTCCCCTAGCCCATCGTAATATTCTCTGAAACAACTAACATTAACGATTCCTGTGTATCTATACCAATCTTTTTCCTTTCCGAGATATTTCTCTGGTACTATTTCAAAATCTATATCAGAGGGGAGACTAGAGGAATATAAGGTTATAGATTCTAATGAGTTAATAGTAGCTCGTCCTTGATAAACTTTTAACACACTCCTCTTATTCCAGTCACCCCAATATCCGTTGATATATAAACACTCACTAATTTGTTTTGAACTAGAAAGGGAACTCCCATAGTAAACTGAATTACAGCTACTGAATAAAAAAATAAATAATAAAGCTGAATATATTTTTATTTGGTTTCTCATAATATGATAAAAATTATAGTTCAATAATATATGTCGTTGTATAACCATTCTGATAAATATAAACCTTCGTATCGGCAGCGATAACATTCCCATTATTATTCTGATAGAATGTAAGGTTTCCTCCCGAGTAAGTATAACCAGAACTATTATATCCAGAGTGAAGCGAACCTTCATTTCCAAAACGAATAGTAGTCACTCTATCATCAAAGACTTTCACATTTAATGTATAAACAGACTTCTTTCCTGAATTTGGATTATTGTATGTAACTGTAGCCTCATACCATCCATCTTCTAATACATTATCTATCCGATCATAACTTATGTCTGGCAGATATAACTGTCCGTTTGAATAACTTGGGGTAGGTTTTGTGGTCTGATACTGAATCGGTGGTAATGCAATATACCCTTGCGCATAAGCCGTATAGAAACTTAAGCAGAGTAAAATAACAATGAATGTTTTTTTCATAATAATTATTTTTTCTCTCTCTAGTTCCCAATAGAGAGGTTATAAAAAAAGAAGCGTGGGAACTATTGCTATATCTGATTCAGAGGTTCTCGACTACCCTTCACACAAATAATAGACAACAGCCCCACGCCCTTATATAGAAATCCTCACGGATAAGGCTATACAATGAACGTGGAAAGCTTGTTGCTATCATCCCTGTGTGAATAGAAATTGTCGAGATTCCTGAATTGGGGATAACGCTTTCGCTTTCCGTCTAATAAAATGTCCTTCTAATAATCAACACCTGACTGATTAGAATTGATACAAATTTAGACGAAAAGCATGACGCTTCAAAATATTTTAAATCAATAGTTTCGATAAAAAACCGAATTGGTTTCATTATCATAATAGTAATCTGTAATGAACAGATCATTCGCTAAACTTCCATAGTCAAGATAATTCTTTATGTGGTCTGGTATATCCCCAAAAGTTCCATCTTCGACTAATAAACTTGCAAATGTTTCTTCATTGATGAATCGACCATAGAAACTGTCTCTGAACTTCTGAACCAAGTAATTCAAGTCTTCATCTTCTAATGAATAGCCTGTAAAGTCCATAAATGACAGGAATGCATCGAAATCAGTTATATCATTGGCTTTGTGTATCAGTTCAAATACGGTTTCACTTATCCAAGATTCATCGATAAGCCCTTCTGGGATACCCTCCCAATCCTGAAACATAAATTCGGGGTCTTCTTCATCCTTATGTAAATCTGCACAGGCTTCATAGAAATCTGCCTTATCTATATAATCAGATAAATCAAGCCATTTGCCTTCTATGCTTCCTTCGTTATATTTTCTGTAAGTCCCGACATAAACTTTAGCTTCCATCAAGTCGTCTGCATCCATATCTCCATCACATTAAATAGGGTTAATAAATAAAAAAGAACCACTGGCAATTAAGTCAATGGCTCTTCTAAGTTGGTGGTGTGTGGGATAAATAATCTTTCTTTGCGAATGGCTTAGCTTCTTATTATAAATGAATAAAACTATTTTGAAATCTGTTATAGATCAATCTAATGCTCGAATTTTCAGTATATCAATTATTTTAGAAAACGAATGAAATTTTCTCTCTGCCCAATCGCTTAAAAATATCACTTCCCAAAGATGAAGTTAGGGGGTATGAAAAGTATGACACTACAGGTACGAATATAACTCTTTCATTAATAAGACCCTATAAACGTCTATTGTTTAATTCTGTTCGTGTTTTATTTTTCTTCATGTTTTCTTTAATATGCACGGTTGAAAAGTCTTTAACTCCTTTAATTAATTGCAATACCTTCTTTTCCGTAGGTTCTGGTAAAGTAACTAACTTATTTGAATTTTTCCCAAAATTCACTTGTTTAGGATGGCATAGTCTTATAAGTTCAATCATTTCATCTAAATCAAAATCCATTATAGGCTCTACTGTAACATAAGTATCAATACCCCATTTTTGGGATATTTCCGACATTGCTTTGGCTCGTTCTTCTACTTTGGGACTATTATTCATTATTTCAGGATAATCTCTATTTGTTTCAATCGTAGTACATATAACAGAACTTTTGAATACTGGATGTTCTATAAAATCAATAATTCTTCTTGGATTCTTTGATTGAAAGAGATAGTTGTTAGTAGCTCCAAACAGGTTACTGGCATTCGCTTGATAACAATAGTCAAGGGTTCTTTTTATCCATTGATCAGGTATATCTTTAGCAAATAAGTCTATTCCGCTTCCAACAAAAATAAAATTTCCTAGACCTAGATTGGTTTTAAACTCTTTGATATCTAGTTCTATCGGGTGTTGCTCTTTATTTAGCTTCTTCATATAGCAATAGGAACAGTCATGAAAACATTTTCCTTTAACTGTATTCCATGTGTGAGTAACAAACTCATACATATTGCCGTTTGATGGGTTTAATGGCATTGTATATATTCTTAAAATAAACGAGTATAATCTTATTATTAATGTAATCTATTTGATTCGTTCTCATAAAATATTTTAGAAGCCTTGAGTATGAACCCATAAGTAGGTGTACCATTAACTCTTTTTGAGGTGGAATCAATATCATACCATTTATTTAGATCTGTACCTTTAATTTTATCTATATTCTCTTTCCCTAAATATCTATAGGCATAAACTATTGCATCAACTGCTTTTTCTTTAGTTATAAACTCTCCTATAGTAAGCTTCTCCTTTAAGATATGATATACTTTATCATCAAGGCTTTTATCTTCATTTAGGGAAAGTAATTTGCTCTTGATGTCTCTCTGACTATATCTTAATTTTTTGATTTCCTCTTTTCCTAACTTATTATAAGCATCTCTTATAAATGGATATTTTTCTTCAACACGCTTTATTTCAGTATTATCTATTGTAAAACTTGTTTTTAATTCTGTATATCTTTTGAATATTTCTTTAAAAGAGGGCTTTTTCAGTAAAGATTTTAAAACATCTTCTTGAATGTGTTCCCAATGCATACAAGTTGTTTCTATTCCTGATTCTTCGTATGCTTTCTTTAATGAAATCCCTGATTTATATATAATATTATTGACTTTATAATTATATAGTTCTAATTTGGGGAGTTTATCATTGACTATAAATTTATCATTTCCTTTATCATATGTAACATAAGAAGAGTTTGACAATTTCTTTAGATCTTCTCTTTGCTGTTCTTTGGCATCAGAAGATAAAGTATTAAATGATTCTGCTCTTTCTTTTCCTATTTTTAGTTGTTTCTCAATCTTTATTTTAATTTCTTCATAACTGGTGTCAATATCATTTAATATAGTATTGAAAATATGAATAATGCATTTTCTGAACGGATTATTTTCTGTTCTTATCCGCCCTGCTATTTGAGGTATATCTGTTGATATATCTAATAAGGTATGTTTGTTCGTATTATTGCTGACTATAAAACATATTCCTGAATCAGAATAATAGTCTGCTCCTTCAAAGGATTTGCTTGTAATGAAATTGAACATCTTTGCGGTATCGACTGAGCTTGATATATTGTATAAACCTAATATTTGCTTATTCTTATCATTATCAGCACAAATTATTCGACATTCGTCATTATTCAAATGCTCATGGTCTAGAATAGATTTAATATCTCTAACTGAATTAATGAAGATATATGCTTCTGTAGACCTGTGACCATCCATTATTATATATCCATCTTGTTTATATTTTCTTATAATATTAGCGATTGCATTATACGGCTTATTAGTTTTATATGGTAATACTTTCAATTTCTCTGTATGTTTCCAGTCGGCGACATATTCTTGTATTCCGTCTAACACATCTGGTTTAAAATCGGGAAGTATAGGGGTCGCCGACATAAAACAGAATGATTTATAATCTCTAAATGATTCGAATACACCGTCAATAGCCTTATCTCTGTAACTATATGCTTTTAATAAGCAATGGTATTCATCTATAAGTAATCTATAATCTTTTGAATTCAAATACTTTGCTAATTGAGGTAGTTTATTATATGTACACATTATTTTTTTTGTTCCGTCTCTATTGAGATACTTTCTCAATTCATTTGTTAACCCTATGGTAAAATCACCGAACAGACCAAATAGATTCTTGACAGGACTTAATCCTGCTCTTTTAATACAGTCATATTCGAGTAGTTTTTTGTCCTCATCATAAGGGGGGTACATCTTATTAATGATTAATTCAGTTGTTGGTACTGCTATCACATAGTTCTCATCGTTTTTAAGGACTATGCTTGTACCTCCGCAACCTGTAATCACTTTATTAAAAATACAATCATGTGGAAGATCTTTCCAATTTAAAAATCCATCTCTCGACGTAACTTTTAGCTTTTTCATCAGTAATGCTCATTCATTTTTTATAACAAAAAGTATAATCTCAAAATTTAAAGCATATCTCGTTTTTTATCATTGGTTTTATCTAGTTTGTATAGTATTATATAATCAATAAATTGCAGAAAAATCTAACAAGGGGAATTAATCATAAAGTCCCTGCAATTTGATATTCGGCTAGTTATTGAAAATAAAAATAGAGGATTCTGTTTTTTCAAGAGTATTTTAGGAAAATAAGGCTTCTTCTTAAATTTATAACTAAAGATTCAATCCTATATAAAAAAACAGTCTATTTGTATCTGGTTATCAACATTATAAAGGTAGTCATTTTTTAGAACACCACCAACTATAATTTGCAGATTCTTAAAACTTTGAGTGGAGGATTGTCTTAGCTGTCTACAAGTATAGTTGAGTAAGGAACTACCCCCATTTTAGAGGGTAGTCCTTAATTCTCGTGTTAGAATCAAGCAGCCTCCCTTAGTTTCACAATAAACTCGTCATCTTCATGCGTTTCTAAGAAATTGTCTATATTTAGTTTGCTTAATGCTTCAAAGGCTTTCTCGTCTGAAGTCGATTTAGCATAGGAGTTGAAACCTTTAATGAAGTATCTTTTTGTTAGAATCTTATTTGACATACCATCTATACTTTGTGCAATTGTAAGGAACTTTTCGGCTCTTTCTAATGCGCTTTCCATATCAGGGAGAATACTGGTATCTCCGTTGCTCAACATTGCTTTTAATTGCTTTGGTGTTAGTTTTTTCCCTGTACAAATCATAACTGCTGTACTTGCATTAAATCCTTCCTTTATCAGATTGTTTATTTTTTTCATTAGAAGGTTCTGTGTTGAGATGGCAGAAACACATATTTTATCGGCTGTATTCCAACTATGTCCGATTAAATTAATCTCTGCCAGATATTCGCCGATATTATCCAAACCTTTCTTTATATGTACATTGGGAATAAGAATTTTATTGTCTGCATCTTTTATTGCATTTAATTTGGCAAATGCTGAGATTCTGTGCTGACCGTCAAGAACGATTAGAAAGTGTTTCGCATCTTTTTTCTCGATTCGCTTGCCTTCTAAATCAA
>NZ_JAIXHZ010000227.1:0-40666 GCF_043392705.1 Dysgonomonas sp. Shenzhen-Wh21 | reverse complement strand
ATATCGAATGCCGTCACTGCCATAAAAGCGTTGGTAGATAAAAAAGCGGCATACATCAGCGAAAACATACAAGACACATATACCGCTAAGAGCCAAACAGCCATACGCCTCACCCGCCAATACAGCGAAGATGAGCTAAATGCGATAATGGACGAGCTGGGAAGGGCAAAAAAGCAACAGCACTTGTTTTCTACATTCCTGTTTATGAAGGACGAGGCTCCCCTTGTGCTAAAGAAAACACTGCTCGAAGAAGCCGATACTTCGGCTAGCGTACTGTCCGAACTGCTGAAAAAAGGATTCCTCGAAACGTACGAATACGAAGTCAGCCGTTTCGACTATGGCGATACCAATATAGATGCTGCATCGGAGCTGAACGAACATCAACAAAAAGCCCTTGAGGAGATAAAAGACTCATTCAAAGAAAAAGACATAACTCTGCTCTTTGGCGTTACATCGAGCGGAAAGACAGAAATATATATCCAACTTATAAAGGAGGCAATAGAGAAAGGCAAGCAGGTGCTTTACCTTCTGCCCGAAATTGCTCTCACCACCCAGATAACCGACAGGTTAAAAGCCGTTTTTGGCAACAAACTTGCGGTGTATCACTCCAAGTTTAACGATAACGAGCGAGCCGAAGTATGGAACAACCTACTAAAGAACAACGACATACAAGTTGTTTTAGGGGCACGCTCTGCGATATTCCTACCCTTTACAGACTTAGATCTGGTGATTGTAGACGAGGAACACGAAAGCTCGTACAAGCAGCAAGACCCTGCTCCCCGCTACAACGCACGCAATGCCGCCATTGTATTGGCTTCACTGTTCAACACCAAAACGCTGCTGGGTACGGCTACCCCTTCGCTCGAAACATACAACAACGCCCTTACGGGAAGGTACGGACTGGTAAGATTGGATAAGAGGTATGAAAACATCGAGTTGCCACAGATAGCAGTCGTTAACACCAAAGAGCTGAGAAGGAAAAAACAAATGAAATCGTTCCTCTCTCCTCCCCTCATCGACAAAATGAAGGAGGCATTGAGCAAAAAAGAACAGATCATACTTTTCCAAAACAGACGCGGATTTGCATCCATGCTCGAGTGCAAAACCTGTTCGTGGACATTGCATTGCCGAAATTGTGACGTAAGCCTCACCTATCACAAAGGACAGCGCATGATGGTATGCCACTACTGTGGAGCAACATACGAAGTGCCTACCGTTTGCCCCGATTGTAAGACTCCTACGCTCGACATGCTGGGCTATGGCACGGAACGGATAGAAGAGGAAGTTGCAGAACTCTTTCCCGAAGCTTCGGTTGCCCGCATGGACTTAGACACCACACGAGGGAAGCGGTCTTACGAACGTATTATTTCCGACTTTGAACAAAACAAAACCAATATACTTATCGGTACGCAGATGGTATCCAAAGGCTTAGACTTTGATAATGTAAGCATTGTAGGGATACTCAACGCCGACAATATGCTCAACTATCCCGATTTCAGAGCATACGAACGAGCGTACCAACTCATGACACAGGTAAGCGGACGTGCCGGACGTAAAAATAAACAGGGCTTGGTATTCCTCCAAACCTCGCATCCGGGTAGTCCGTTGATCAGCTTTGTAAGGCGAAACGACTATGAATCGTTTTACGAACTGCAAGCCGAAGAACGAAAAATGTTCCGTTATCCACCCTACTTCCGTCTGATAAACATTGTAGTACGTGGCAGAGACGAGCAACTCACCGACAGTGCAGCACGGGAGTTTGCCTCAGCCTTGCGCACCACCTTTGGCGAGCGTGTGTTGGGACCGGGCAAGCCGCCGGTATCACGTATACAGTCGTTGTATATCCGCCACATCATGCTCAAAATCGAAAATCAGGCATCGATACAGAAGGTTCGTGAAGGTATTTTCCAATGCCAGTCCCTTGTATTTGCCAATCCGGCGTTCAAGTCACTGTTGTTGCACTACGATGTTGATCCGATGTAGGTTTACGTCCGCTGTTAGGTTATCATCCTGAACAGAATGAAGTATCTTTTCCCGCCAAATATAAAAAACGCTTTCCGCTACTGAGCATAACAAGAATTATTGAAAAGCATTTAAGTTTTTTTATCTGCATTATTGAAACGTTTTATATAACTTTGCGCCAAGTTAAAAGACTTGCATACACTTATGAATGAGAAGGAAAAACAAAGAAGGAATAATAAGACAAATAAAAAACGCACCCCGAAGACCATCATAAAAAAGATGTGGATCGGGTTTGCCTGCTTCATCGGAGTACTCACCATCACATTTGCCCTTATCAGTATAGGAGCAATAGGCTATATGCCTGATGTAGAAGAGTTAGAAAACCCGATTGACAAATATGCCTCTCAGATATATTCTACCGATGGACAACTGTTGGGCACATATTCCCTTGCAAAAAACAACCGTATATATTCCAACTACGAAGATCTTTCTCCGTATCTGGTACAAGCGTTGGTAGCTACCGAAGATGCACGTTTCTATTCACATTCGGGTATTGATGCATACGCATTGCTCAGAGCCGTAGTGAAAAGAGGCATCCTGATGCAGGAAAGTGGCGGTGGGGGTAGTACCATTCCTCAGCAGCTGGCAAAACTGCTTTATTCTCCTCCTTCCGAAAACTGGGTTCAACGTGTGTTTTTACGCAAGCCCATCGAATGGGTTATTGCCGTAAAACTGGAACGATATTATACAAAAGAAGAAATAGTAAACTTATACCTCAATCAATTCGACTTCCTATACAACGCTGTAGGGATACAGTCGGCTGCACAGGTGTACTTCAACAAAACACCAAAAGAGCTCAAGATAGAAGAAGCCGCTACCCTGATAGGGATGTGTAAAAACCCTTCGTACTTCAACCCGAGAAGATATCCCGACAGAACAAAAGGTCGCAGGAACGTGGTATTGGAACAGATGTACAAGAGCGATTACATTACCGAACAACAATACGACTCACTGATACAAACAGAACTGAAACTCGACTTCAAACGGGTAGACCACAAAGACGGGCTCGCTCCTTATTTCAGAGAGTATCTGCGTATGGCTATGACTGCCAAAAAACCGAAGAAATCGAATTACGCTTCGTGGCAGATGGAACAATATGCGCTCGATTCTATCAGCTGGGAAACAAACCCGCTATACGGATGGTGCAACAAGAATAAAAAGCCGGACGGCTCTAATTACAACCTCTCTACCGACGGACTGAGAATATATACAACGATTGACTCTCGCATGCAGCAGTATGCCGAAGAGGCGATGGCAGAACACCTCAGCAAGGAACTGCAACCCGACTTCGATAAAGAAAAGAGAGGTCGCTCGTATGCTCCGTTCTCGTACTCGGTAGCCAAAGATGTAGACACATTGCTATATCGTGCCATGAAGATTAGCGACAGGTACAAGGCTCTGAAAAATGAAGGCATGTCCGAAAAAGAAATACTAAAGATATTCAAGCAGCCTGTAGATATGAAAGTATTCTCTTGGAAAGGAGAAGTGGATACTACAATGACTCCTTGGGACTCTATACGCTATCACAAAAGCTTCCTGCGTTCGGGCTTTATGGCGATGGACAACCACAACGGATATGTAAAAGCTTATGTGGGAGGAATAGACTTCAAGTTCTTCCAATATGATATGGTGAACATGGGACGCCGACAAATAGGTTCCACCATCAAACCATACCTCTACACCCTATCGATGGAAAGCGGAATGACGCCTTGCGACCAGATGCTATATGTGCCTCAAACCCTCGTTACCGAAACAGGTAAAGAGTGGACTCCAAGAGGTGGACGAGCTTCTATGTTTGGCGAAATGGTCACCATCAAATGGGGGCTGCAAAACTCCGACAACCTTGTTACGGCTTACCTCATGGGACGTACCACACCGTATGCCTTTGCACGGATGTTGCACTCGTTTGGTATCACCGGACGCATAGACCCTGTGGTGTCTATGGCACTGGGTACGCACGATGTGTCTGTGTCGGAAATGGTTGCCGCTTACACCTCTTTTGCTAACAAAGGAATACGTTCCAACCCTGTATATGTTACCCGCATCGAAGACGCCTTTGGCAATATAATAGCCGATGCAGCCTTCGCTCCGAAGATGGACGAGGTGTTCAGCGAAGGCACGTATGTGAAGATGCTCGACATGCTTCGCGGAGTAGTGGATGGCGGTACAGGCGGACGCATCAGACGCAACTATGGCATAACAGCGCCAATGGGAGGAAAAACAGGAACAACACAAAACAACTCCGACGGATGGTTTATGGGATTCACTCCTAAACTTTCTACCGGATGCTGGGTAGGTGGAGAAGACCGCTCTATACACTTCGACCGTACGACTGACGGACAGGGAGCCAGCATGGCACTGCCGATAGTAGGTCTGTTCTTCAAAAAAGTATTTGCAGACAAGCGACTCGGTTATAGTCAGGGAGACCAGTTTGAGAGTGTACCGGGATATGGCGTTTGCGACAAGAGCAGCGACGAAGAGGTTCAGGATGCACCGCCTCCGGCTCAGATAGACGAAATGTTTAAGTAAAAATATAAATAGCCTTTCTATGAAAGGCTATTTTTTTATTATACACAAATGATAAAATAGTTATTTTCAAAAGATAAATAATAAACGCCAATTGATAAAAATTGTATCTTTTAATTTATATTCCTTATATTTGCCCCGAATCTAACATAAAAACTATAGATAAATACATAAAAACTAATATTGTATTTATAGAATATTGAAATCATATTAAATTAGATGGTAAAATTATCTTTCAATCGTTGCCTAAAACTTATTCTTAGTTTTAGCCTATTCTTATTTTATGCATGTGAGTATGATAATAATGAAATGAATTATCATGAGTTGACACCTCCAGAGAAAAATGCCTCAGTAGTATTTAATCTAGCTGATATCCCGGAGGGGAATCCTATATACATATATGCTCCTACTTATTTAACATATAAACTAAATATAACTTCAGGCACAATCGTATATAAAGAGTTTTATTTGAATAATCAGCTCATGGATGTTTCAAATGGATACATTTTTTTACATCCTTATAATGTGCCAGAAAATATAAATAGTACATTAAAGCTAAAAGTCAAACTTACATCTGGAACAGGGAGTCTTGCGGAAATATTAGGAGGGGAGAAAAGTGAATTCGAATTTAACTATTCTGTCAAATATGTTAATCCAGATATAAAATTAGATATAAAACAACGTGTAAATCATAATAAACATCTAGAATTATATTGGGATAAACCCAATATTGAAGGTCTGGAAATTGAGAGTTACAAGATTTATCATTATAATAGCTTCGATGAAATACTTGTTGCTGAGATTACGAATCCTGATGAGACTTCATATATAGATAATAGTTATGTATATGGTAGTAAAACATTTCGAATCGTAGTAAAATATAAATCTAACAAAATAGAAGATAAGGAGGCTTTCTATACAGTAAAATACAATGAATTCACCAGCAGCATGTTTACAACAAGCTCCGCTGAACCTTTTAAATTGAAAATCAAATGGAATAATCCCAATAATATAGCCTGTAAATACGTTCTTAAATGGAGAGATGAGGTAATAAATATCAAGGAAGGAACTAGTGAAGTATCTATTTTAAGACCGACATTCCCAATGTCTGATACTCAATATTATGAGTTATATATCTTACCCCTTCATGCTGATTTCAATAATTATGAAAAGTACCCGAAAATAATAAACTATTTTCAGGAAAAATTCTTTGGTGAAAAATATGAAGAAAATGCCCGTCATATACAATTCAATGCAGATGTAAAAAACAATTATATTTTAGCTATGCGTCCTGACCAAAATCATTTTGGTTTTCGTGCATACAATAAAGAATCCTTAATAATTCAAAACAACGCAGATATTTCGTTCGGGTATAACATTTATACAGAAGAGTTCACAACATCCCCAACAACCGGGCGAATAGCTATTCATTGTCGCATTAACGACCGTTCTACAGACCCTAAAATATATGTATATTCTGATTATACATTAAACACACTGTTGGGAACATTTTCAACCGATGATTTTCCTGTATTCTTTTTAACTGATGATGATAAGATTATTATAAACAATAATGATAGAAAGCTTAATCGGATTTATGATATAAAGACAAACAAATTACTCAATAATCAAAGAGAAAGTACAGGGACAGACTTCAGGCCAGCGATATCTCCGGACGGAAAATATATTTTCAATTACTTACGAATAGATAATACTTGGTATAAGCTGTATAGTTATGAAAATGGAGATTTTAATCTAATAAAACATCAGACGAATAGCCGCGTAAACAATATTGTATTCAACCCTAAAAGGCAGAATCATGTTGTGATGCAAACTATAGATAATAAATTTTCAATTTATGAAATTCCAAGTTTAAATAAAATAGCAACATTCGATGGTGAATTTATTTGCTTCGATTCATTTACTGGAAATATATTATACTTGGATAAAGATTTCAACAGCAATTCTCAACTGAATATTTTAAATGATACTTACGACAAAGTAATATTCAAGATTACAACGAATCTGAATTTTTATTATTACTACGCACGACTTATAAATAACCACCTGGTTGTAAGGGACTATTACATTAACATAACAAAATAAACGATTACTCTAATGAAGAAATATATATTAATCATCTTTGTTTGTATACTTTCAATTTCGGCAAACTCTCAGATAAAAATTGAATATTCGGTTGGTTATGGTGATTATAAAATGGATGATATGAAGCCTTTGCTCGGTATCATGGAAGAGTTTGTAAAGTTGAAATATCCTTTGGATTTTGCGACTACAGATAATTTCCCTAATTATGTCACCCATAATATAGGAATAACATATACATTAAAAAAACATGAAATGGGTGCCAACTTTACATACCTGACCACAGCTGGACGATTTGCCTATTCCGACTATTCAGGGGAAATGATTTACAAACAGATTTTAAATGGATATAGGTTCGGATTATTGTATCGTTATCATTTCTTCCAAGTCGAATTAGGACAAAAGGTAAATATTTCATTCCATGGAGAATTATCTCCCGGAATGACATTTAGCAACTTTGATACAAAAGCACACATCAAGGTTAATAATAAATTGGAAGATATAGATGACGAATTTAAAATGAACAAACATAATACAACAGGTTTTTCCATCTTACCACAAATTGGAGCAAATCTCAATTTACCGTACGGAATAGGAATACATATTGCAGGTGGGTATGATTTTGAAATAGGGGCTAAGATAAAAGATTATAAAGTGGATTGGTCAGGATTACGCCTAAATGGAGGAGTCTCGTACAAATTACCATTTTAAGATATAAGACAAAAATATGGAAGTAGGTACTTTTTTAGTATCTACTTTATTTTTTATTCTATTCAATCAATTTATTGGGTGAATGAAAATTTATTACTTTCTTTAATATTCTTATATAGATATAAGATCTATATTATTTTTTAAGATGAAATAAATTTATGCTGAAATATTACTACATCGATGATATATCGAAGTTGCAATGCGGCCCCTTTACTTCAAACGAGTTACTTCGTAAGAATATCAGCCCCGAAACAATCGTTTGGCGTTCGGGGATGGCAGACTGGGCTGAAGCCGGAACTTTGCAGGAGCTGAATTTTCTTTTCGACACAAAAGCCCCTGTACCGCAAGACCGTAGAGAAGAGCAGCAGACACCTCCTCCAATACGACAGCAGCAGGATAAACAAAACCCGACATATAACAGCGGGCAGCGATACCAATATGACGATCAGCACAAGTGGGATGGCATAATACCCATGCCCAAGAATTGGCTTATAGAATCGATATTGCTTACTATATTTTGTTGTTCGCCGATAAGCCTTGTCGGAATATTTTATGCCGTGAAGGTAGAAACGCTGTATGGCAAGAGAGAATATGAAGCTTCGCAAGAAGCATCACGCAAAGCCAAACTATGGACGCTATGGGGTATTGCATTCTTGCCTGTTATCTATATGTTATTGTTCATTTTAGGTTTGCTTGCAGCACTGCTACAGTATTAAGTTATAAAAGGAATTATTGTCGCATTCGCTCTTATCCATTTTTTAACCACAGAGTAAAAAGAGTAACACAGCGTTTTTGCAATAAAACAAATACTTCATTATTTTTGATCAATTACTTAAAATCCAAAAACAATGCCGAAATATCTGACCAGAGTTATTGTGATAAGCTGCGTACTACTGCTTGCCGCAATTATATACTTTGTGTTCAGCCCCGCAGAATCGGCATATTTTCCGCAATGCCCTTTTCATCAGCTCACAGGATTCGACTGTCCGGGCTGTGGTTCGCAGCGAGCCATACATCATTTACTACACTTTAGGCTGAAAGATGCATTTGCAAGTAATCCCCTCTTAATACCGGCAATTCCTTATCTTATCATTGGAATTTATTTCGAATACTTTGGCGGTAAAGAAAAATATCCGACCGCACGGAAGACATTATTCGGAAAAAGGGCTATCATTCTAGTTCTTATACTGATTGTGCTTTTCTGGATAGGGAGGAATATCAGCTTTTCATAATATATAAGAGGGATAACAAGCCACGGGATACAATTTCCCCCTCCAATAGAAAAGAGTGAATCTAATGAAGGGGGAAGAAAATAAAGTATATCTTTTATTTCACAGCTTCTACTGTGTATCCTTTAGCAGCAAGCTGAGCCAGCAATCCGTCCTTGTCGGCAAGGTGCAACGCACCTACGGCAATGAGGCTCGATTTATTTTTCATTATCTCAGGAAGTTTTGCGATCCACTTATCATTACGGTCTTTATTCAGAGCGTTTTGCGACTTTTGTGATACACCACACGGATCGTCCGGATTATTAAAAGCAAGGTTGTACATATTTGTCAACTGCCCTGCCTTGTAGTATGAGTTCAGTTTATCCAACATATCTTTTGCCTTGTCGCTGTTCACGACATAGCATGCCAATGAAACAGCCTGATCTTTCAACGGTTCGGCATCGAACAGAGCATAAATCTGATCTTCGACAGTTTCGAGACCAACAACGGTTTTTCCTTTCTCGGTAGCTATGCGTTGTACATATCCATCGATAGCCTCGTGTGCCATCGGGTTGAACTCGGGATAAAACTTTGTATATAACGTGATGGTGTACAACATAGAAAGCATACCCGGTTTGAGTTGTCCAAACTGACTGAGACCAACACCGAAAAGCTTTTTCAGCCCATCATCCAGCTTGGAATAGTCGTCGGGAGACAACAAAGCTGCATAGCTCTCGCCTGCCGGCATCATCGCCGCCTGTTGCAGTTTGGCCTGCATCGCTGTCTGATCAGACATCAGAAGTTCGCCCACCGTTTGTTCGGTAGCATCCATGGCACTTCTTAGCCCCGGAATGCTATCTACATAGCTCACATGTGCCAGATGGTGTGTACCTAGTATATAAGAAGGCTTTGATAGCCCATTGCCCGAAACCTTCCAAAGCAAAGCGTTATCATACTTCGTTTCGTTCTGAGCTGTGAGCGTGGTAGCAGCTACAAATAGTATCAGTGCAAAAAATGTTGCGACCAGATTTTTCATATTACATTTATTCGTTAAGTTTCTTACAAAGGTTATTTATATTTATCATGCTGACGACTAGAAGCATTTCTTATGGCAAGAGATTATTTACTCCTTTCAATATGACAAAGAGGATATTCTTATTATTTAGTCAACATTATCTTTCTCAAAATCCTCTATTTCCCGTATCGAATCTTGTATTTTCTTTATATTATTCAAGTACAAATATTTATAGATCAGGAAAGAGAAAACCATCGTAGCTGCAATCATAAAGATAAGCAACAAGAGCATAAACGACGACTCGCCGTCGGACGAATATCGCCCCATCAGCTTAGGAAACATACTGGGCAGACCATAATATATATACGACACCGAGAAAGCTACTATCCACACAGCTCCTATAATAATTTCGTACACCAAGAATTTCTTGTAGCGTGTCACCCCCTTCGATATTTCCAGTATTCCCATTTTAGACACATCCGCCTTCTTCAGGTAGCTGATCTTATACAGCTGCCAGAAAAATGCCGGGATAAGCAATGCAAAATAAAGGATACCGGGCAGAGGATGCATACAATAGAACAAGACTCCTGCAAACACACAAGGTATGAGCAGCCACAGAAAGCACTTGTCATACTTCAATAAATTTGCATAAGCGCTTTTCCCCTTATTATCCAACATTTTCTGAATCTTTGATTCATCGATTGTCGGCTTTATATCCGCTTCTTGCCACGTTTTTTTTATGCTATCGAGATCCATATAATTTGGTTAGTTTTGTCCATTCGACATCTGCTTCAACTTATCTTTTATGCGGCTCAGCTTGGTTGCCACATTTGTCACAGAAAGCCCTGTGATTTCGGCTATCTCCTTATACGGTTTATCGTCGAGATAGAGTAAGACAAGGGCACGTTCGATTTTCCCTAAACGGTTGATTAATTTGTACAATTCTTGTATTTCTTCATTGTTGTCTACCACGTCGGGAATATCTGTCGATATATCTACATAGGAAACATTAATTCTATTCCTGCGATAAAAAGACACACAGGTATTGAGCGCAATCCTATATATCCAGGTCGAGTACTTGCTTTCGCCCCTGAACGACGGATACCCTTTCCATAGGTTGAGTACGACTTCTTGATAAAGATCGCCGATCGGATGCTCTTTGTCGGCATAGAAGGAGGCTACTTTGAAGATAATACCCTCGTTTTGGCGTATCATCTCTAAGAATTGTTCATCCCTTTCCTTCGTTTCTTTCATCTATTAGAAGTCGCTTTATTATATATGTCGCAAAAGTGTGCGATTTATCACAATATTAGGAATTTTTTAATGTTTAATCACGAATAGATGATGAAAATATGAAGCGGTAACCAAAAAAATGGATGTAAAAGCTTGTTGCTAGGGGCATGTTCTCAATTCGGGTAGCTACAAGAATAGCCTCTACTGTAAGATATATTTTTTGTTATGTACTATCCATTTTTCATATCTTTGCAAAAAAATGCAAACATCGGATAGAATGAAAAAGATAGTATACTTGCTGATTATTTTGTTTAGCATATCCGCGTGTAAATCTGTTAAGTTTATGACAAGCAACGAAAAATCACTGATAAATAGCGGAAGTGCAGATACTCCGTTCAGAGTATTGCAAACCGACAACCAAAGAGATTCTCTTTTCCTCAGAAAAAAAAGCATCGATCTGGATGCGAAGAACATTGCAACCAACAAAGACCTGCAACTCCTTATCGACCGCCTGCAAATGACACTTGCCGTAGAGTCGGGAGTAGGCATCGCAGCTCCGCAGGTGGGTATCGGGCGCAACCTGTTCCTTTTCTTGCGTATCGACCAAAAAGGGATGCCTGTGCAAGTAGCCATCAATCCACGTATTGTAGGTCATTCGGGTGAGACATTCCTCTTCGAAAGAGACGGATGCCTTTCCGTACCCGAACTATCGGGCACAACGAATCGCTACACATGGGTAGATGTGGAGTATTACGACGATAACGGAACGCTTATAAAAGAAAGACTAAGCGGCGGCTCTCGTGGCGCAGACTTTACGGGCGTGATATTTCAGCACGAGTACGACCATCTGCAAGGTATATTGTTTACCGATAGACTGGCTACTGCCGTTTCTCCTGAGGTTCAGAAAGAGGATTGATGCTGCCATTTGAAGAAAAAACAATCGACAACACAAAAGCAAAAAGAGTAAATCAAGGAAATGATTTACTCTTTTTTTGACGAATATAGTTTTGTATGTATTCGTATTAAGATTAGAAAGTTAACATAATCGCCGTCTAAAGTAAGACCGCGAAGCAAAAGTATAGTATTCATTTTGCACTTATGTTAACTATTATAAATCCTGACCACAACTTTTCTCCACACAAGCAAATTATATAAAGTTCTTTTTTCGAATGTATTCTTTGAAAATAAAAACTGTTTACTAAAAATTACCGATCATCTCTCTATGTTTCGAAAACTCCCCTCAAGAAGCAACAAAAGGTGTAAACATTTATAAATATTTACAGCAGAAAGGGCATTGGAAAAGCGTTTTCGCTATTTGGAGATATCCTCGTAGAGAAAGAAATATTATCGACGTATTGAATTTATAATGGCAAAAAAATAAGTTATAGGATGTGATAAAAGATGAAGTACATCATCGCAAAGTTGTATCCGGCATGCGACAGCACAGCTCCAAATATAGAGTCACACATCTGCTTACACGCAAAAAACAGTCGACTGACAGCAAACATTGACAGTACCCACAACAGTGCCGGAACAGGAAGCAATTTCCACACACCTGCATCAAAAATGATTCCGAAATGAGCCAGATGCGTTAATGCAAAAGCGAGGCTATCGAAGAGAGAAGCCTTTGTTTCACCAAACTTGGGAACAAAGCTGCCATGTATTACCCCTCTGTACAGAAATTCTTCGCCGATAGGGCTGAATAGCATACTGGGTATAGCGGCAATAAGGAAGAAGATAAGCCGATGACTATCGTCCAACACGACAGACGTGCTGGCTTTAGAGATATAGACAAGCGAATTGCTGATTGTGTTGCCATACAAAAGATAAAACAGCCCGTATATAGCTCCGCACGCCAATGCGCCCAAGGCAAAAGAATAAAGCAAACGAAGGTAATTGTTAGGGCGCTTAAAGCCAATTTCTCTCCTGCCCTTGCGAGTGAGAAAAATAAAAGGGGTGAACCACATGATGAAAAAGATGATAAAAGCTGTGCCATATCCGCCCGACATGTTCGCATCCAACACCAGAATAAAACGAGGAACACCAAACAGCAGAATTAGCGCAAGACCAAATTGCCAATTATAGTTGAAATAACGTGACCATATTTTGTGTAGTGATTCCATATCTAAATAAGTATTACGATTAAAAGTATAAATGAAGCATCTCTTTCTATTCTGACATAAGATTCTTCACTTCTGAGCATGGCAATAAAAATACATTTTAAATATCATCCCGAAAAGAAGAAATCCCTAAAATCTGAAAAATGAGCTTAAATATTTACTTAATAAGAAAAAACATCGCCTGAATATCGATGAAAATTGTACTTTTGTGATATAAACAATTTATCGAAAGTATTGATTTAAACTTTTATCGACATGAATGGGATAGACTGGTCTAATTTGTCTTTCGGGTACATGAAGACAGATTATAATGTAAGAAGCCATTACAAAGATGGAAAATGGAGTACACCAACCGAAACTACTTCTGAGAGTATTGACATTCATATAGCTGCCACTTGCCTCCACTACGGACAAGAAGCATTTGAAGGACTCAAAGCGTTTAGAGGTAAAGACGGGAAAATCCGAATTTTCAGAATGCGCGATAATGCTTTGCGTATGATTTCTTCATGTCATGGTATTATGATGGCCGAGCTTCCTGTCGAAGTTTTTGAAGAAACAGTATTAAAAGCTGTAAAACTGAACGAAAAATTTGTTCCGCCATACGGAAGCGGAGCTTCTTTATATATCCGTCCGCTACTGATAGGCACAAGTGCGCAGGTGGGCGTAAAACCTGCTGCCGAATACATGTTTCTCGTATTTGTTACCCCTGTAGGCCCATACTTCAAGGAAGGGTTTAAACCTACTCCGGTTGCCATCCTGCGAGGATACGACCGTGCAGCACCGCTGGGTACAGGTACAATAAAGGTAGGTGGCAACTATGCAGCCAGCCTCGTGGCAGGACACAAAGCACACGAAATGGGATACTCTGCCGTTCTGTATCTCGATGCCAGAGAAAAGAAATATCTGGACGAATGCGGCCCTGCAAATTTCTTCGGAATAAAAGACAATACATATATCACACCGCTTTCGAGCTCGATACTTCCTTCTATCACCAACAAGAGCCTGATGCAACTGGCCGAAGATATGGGAATGAAGGTAGAACGCCGTCAGATACCGGAAGACGAACTGGCGACATTCGAAGAAGCAGGACAAGTGGGTACAGCTGCCGTAATCAGCCCGATATTAAGAGTAGATGATCTGGACGAAAACAAGTCGTATGTGATATCTAAAGATGGTAACGCAGGCCCTGTAAGCACCAAGCTGTACAACAAGCTGAGAGCGATACAGCAGGGCGACGAACCCGACACACACGGCTGGGTAACAGTTCTCGACTGATCGGGTATCCATACTCTAACAACTTGTTTGCTTGTCTACAATAGTAATTGAATAATGGCAGAAGATAACAATATACAACCCACCGAGAGAATGGTGCTACGCACCGAAGACCTTGTAAAGCGATACTCGTCGCGTACTGTCGTAAATCATGTCTCTATAGATGTGAAGCAGGGCGAGATTGTCGGCTTGCTAGGCCCCAACGGTGCAGGGAAAACCACAACGTTCTACATGACCGTAGGATTGGTGATGCCCAACGAAGGCAAGATTTTCCTCAACGACACGGAGATAACCAAGTTCCCTGTTTATAAGCGGGCGCAACATGGCATCGGCTACCTGGCACAGGAAGCCTCCATCTTTCGCAAGATGACTGTGGAAGACAATATCCGGTCGGTACTGGAAATGACAAAAACATCATCCGAGTATCAAAAAGAGAAGTTGGAAAGCCTCATCGATGAGTTTGGGTTACACAAGGTTCGCAAAAATCTGGGTGACAGGCTATCGGGGGGGGAACGCCGCCGCTCGGAGATTGCCCGCTGTCTGGCTATCGACCCTAAATTTATCATGCTCGACGAGCCTTTTGCGGGGGTAGACCCTATTGCTGTGCAAGACATTCAGGAGATTGTGGCAAAGCTGAAATATAAGAACATCGGGATTCTCATCACCGACCACAATGTGGACGAAACGCTGAGTATCACCGACCGTGCATATCTTTTGTTCGAGGGGAAGGTATTGTTCCAAGGAAGTGCCGAGCAATTAGCTGAAAATGAAACGGTAAGAGAGAAATATCTCGGACGTGACTTCCAACTGAAACGACGCAATTTTGAACATTTGAAATAGCAGAATAAAAAATAACAGGGAGCGCAGATTGATATAATCTGCGCTTTTTTTATGGCTGAAAATAAGATAATATAAGAACAACATATATATAAGTTAACACACAGAGATCGCTTTTTGATATTCAATATAAATAAAATTTATAAAAAAAATACTACCTCCAAGAAAGCTCTTATACCCAAACCATTACACCCTGCCAAACTACCATAATAAAACAAATAAAATTAAAAATAGGGGATAAAAACACACTAAAGTTGCATTTCTATATCACAATAGGTATTTTTACAATCAAATAGATACCAATCTAAAGAAGAATACACAGAATTATATCCATTTTTACAAAAACTAAACCTATGTTAAAATCACACTCAAGACATACAATGTTTATAAAACGATAAATAATTAAGAATCTCTTGTTAAACCTAAAATCACAAAAAAATGAGTAAAAACAAATTTTTATCAAAATGCATTTTATTGCTATTTTTATGCGCTTGTTTCACAGCATGTTCAAATGAAGAAATTTCGAAGAACACTTCAAACCAGGAGAATACAAATGAAGAAACTAAACTAAAAGCTTCTATTGACAATTATTTCGATTTCGAGGCTGAAAGATTGAATATGATCGATCTAAAAGGGAATTTGGTTAAAGGAATTTTAGTTCCATGGGTAAGAGAATCGCCTAATGCTGGCGTCTCCAGCGAGTGGATAGATCATAACTTTCATGTATCAGGAGCTAAAAGAATGTATACTAAATCAAATGGATGGGAACTAGTATATAGTAATATATTAGAAAAAGATTCATATAAGTATATTGGTTTGTACAATAAGTATACAGGAATTTTACGTTTTTTTGTCTATATATTTGCAGACCCAGGCAATCAAGGATCATCCCAATCGGTATGGGGAATTAGTGTCAACAAACAGACCTCTTTGATGAACTTTAACAAAAATACACCTCTACCAGCAGATAAACCTGACCCTGCACCTGCGACAATCTCAACAACTGAAGGTACTTTCTCCAATGGTAAATTCACATCGATAGGATTGGCTAATAATACATGGTATGCCTTCGAAATTGAATGCGCATACGCCCCTGAAACGATCTCAGACAGTAGCTATTTCTTTACAATAATGGGTAGAGCTATTAATAAAATCACTACAGAAGGAACAGCTACTACTACAGGAGAGATTACTGGTACAATTAAAGCCACAGCATCTTCATCATCCTCTCCTTCAGTAAGCTTTAGCAATATGTTCAACAATACTTTAACAAATACAATATCAGCGACAAGTAATACTGGTGGATATGTAGGAGATAAAATTGATCAAGGAATAAAAAAGAACGATCCGTTCTTCAAAAGTCTTTGGAGCAATATAAAAAGTAATGCATCAAAATGGGTTACTTCCGGATTAGAATCCGGTGCTAAAAAAGGAATTGAATCCATAATATCATCAGGAAGTTCTCTTGCTGTAGATGCGCTAAAAGGTCTTCTTGGAGGTTTAATCGGTGACCAAGATAAGGTTAGTAAGGTAGATCTAAAAGTACAGTTAGATTCTAAAATTAAAATGGAGTCAGAACAAATACTTGCAGGATGGACTGATAGGAGATTAGCAATACCAGGAGGTCCTGACAAATCTCTATTATACAATAAACCTCTGGGAGTATGGAACTTAAAAACAACACCTGTAGTAACTGTCCATTCTAATCGTTGCATTTACTATGTCGACAGAAAGGCTCCTACAAGAATGGCTGGGATGTAGTTCTATTTTACATACTCCATTGAGAATTATTCTATAATACTAAATCCTGAAATAGAAAAAGAATTTAATATTTCAGGACCTTGGGCTACAATTTTAGTAGAAGGGACAAGTCAACCAGATACACCTTTAAATAAACCTTATGGTTACATTGTAAATGGAAAGCTCTCCGGAAATAAATATGAGGATATTAAATTCTACACAGGGAATACTGGACTATATTATGAAACACAAGTATATTTTGAATCAACAAATGGTAGTGGAGACAAAAATCATCATATGAGTAATAGAAAATTTAAAGTATATATTTCATTCAATATTACACATAAGACTAATGGTAAAAAATATTCTTTCAGTAAAATGTTTGATGCAAATAGAGAGTTCAAAATAGAGAGTACTTACAATGCTTATCTAAATGAAGGTAATTATCATCCTGAGTGGGGTTCGATGTATGATTAACATAAAATATACCTAACTATTTATAAACGAGTAAAGAAGGAGCTGTTCTTAAGAAGACAGCTCCTTCTTTTTTGCCCAAAAGCCCATACTCAGTCTAAAAAAAGTCATATTACAACACAAATAAAAGACTACTAAACAATTATACGACAATATTTTAACAAGAATCACACCCTACAAAAAGTCATATCAGAGCTTACACCAGCCTTATTTCCAGTCAATTATTACTAATTTCAAAACACATAAAATTCTATGTTTAACGCTAAATTATGTTATCATGAAAAAAGCTTTGTACACATTTATCGCTGTTTTTGTATTTACACTTACATGCAGTAGCCTGAAAGCCCAGTCAGTCGACGTATTTTTCACAAATGACAAGCTAAGTTCTGACAAATCGAAAGTGACTGCTGATGTTTACAGCAGCCAGCCGTCAACTGTTGTTTTCGAATTGAGAACAAGCAAGCATCCTTCTTTTTCGTACAGTGCAGCCGGATATAAGGTGATAGATTGGTCAAATTATATGAGCTGCTATGTGCCCAATACGAGTACGATGGTTACTTACATGACAGTAAATCTGCCTCAGGGATACTCTCCTATCGAAATCTATTTAACAAATTACCCTACAGTAATAATGCTACTCAGCAAAGTAAACGGAGTTGCAGCTAGTACCCGCCCAATTGTTTTCGCAAATTATTATTGAAATTTATTCATAATACAAGATCAAAAGCGTCTGGATATTCAGGCGCTTTTTTATTTCCGACTCTACCCTGCGATTTTATTATCACTACAAAAACATTACCTTTGCAATCTATCCTAAAACATTATGACAAAAGCTATTTTTTTTGATATAGACGGCACGTTATTAAGTTTCAAAACACACTCGGTTTCACAATCTACAATCGATGCTATTAACGAAGTAAAGAGACAAGGCATCAAGGTTTTCCTTGCCACAGGTCGCTTGAGAAAGCAGATACAAAATCTGGGAGGCTTGGAGTTTGATGGCTTTATAACCGTAAACGGAGCGTATTGTGTAACTACCGATCATGATGTTATCTTCAAAAAGCTGATCCCCAAGGAAGAGCTGAAGTCGCTGATCGAGTATCAACAAAACGAGGTGAAATTTCCTTTAGCCTTCATGCTCAACGAAGGTTCGTTTGTAAACTATGTAGACAGCAATGTGGAAAAGATAGCTAACCTTGTGAAGGTAAATGTGCCTCCTGTAAGAAACCTAGAGGAGATGATCGATCAAGAGGTTCTACAAGTAAACCTGTATGTAGATGATGCGTTGGAAAAAAGAATAATGAACGAGGCATTGGTAAGTTGCCATGCCAGCCGATGGCATCCTACATTTGCCGATGTAAATATCAAGGGGATAAACAAGAGCACAGGGATAGATAAATTTCTCGAACATTTCGGCATCCACAAGTCCGAGACGATGGCTTTCGGAGATGGAGGCAACGATATAGAAATGCTTCGCCACGTGGCTATCGGCATAGCGATGGGAAATGCCGGCGACGATGTAAAAGCGGCGGCCGACTACGTTACCGATGACATAGACGAGAATGGCGTTGCAAATGCATTAAGGCATTTTGGAGTAATAAAGTAAAAAGAGGTGAAAATCCCTTCCACCTCTTTTCAAACCTAAAATCACCTAAATTCAGGAAATACTGTTCCTAGTTATTTAGACAAGGAATTGCATATCTCCAAATTCACCTTTTTTACTCGTGGTTCGTCCACTTTTATTTCTTTTCTATCGTATGTTATGAAGCCGTTTACTTCGCCTTCCACATCCGTAGTCTGGGTGTAGACAGCAGCAGAGAAACCGGCTTTGATAAGCTTTTTCAACTGTTCGGCATACTTCACATATTCGTCTGTCACTTCTTTGGCATTCTTAAACTGAACGTATCCCCAGTTTTTGTCAGGCTGCCACAGATGGTTCTGAAGCGGAAGACCTATACCTCCATACTCTCCAAGCACTGTAGGACGTTCGGCATCGTAGAGATACATGTCAGGGCCCGGATAGTTGTGCAAGTCGAGCATATCGCCTGTACGGTAGAAGTTACCGCCACTAGCAGGGTTTACAAGGCGAGAAGGATCATACGCTTTTGTCCATTCGGCAATCTCCTGTGTTTTGAACTGTCCCCATGCTTCGTTGAACGGAACCCACACAGCGATAGAAGGATAAGAGATCAGATAATCCATAATCGCTTTCCACTCCTGACGATAGTTTGCTTCCGACTCGGCACTACGAATCAGCTCCGATCCTTTGAAGTAATCTCTGTTTTGCCACTGTGGCGAACGGTCACCGTTAGGCATATCTTGCCAAACCAATATCCCCAGACGATCGCAATGCGTGTACCAGCGTGCAGGCTCTACCTTCACGTGCTTGCGTATCATATTGAATCCAAAGTCTTTCGTTTTCTGTATGTCATACACCAAAGCCTCATCGGTAGGTGCGGTATATAGTCCGTCGGGCCACCAACCCTGATCGAGCGGGCCAAACTGGAAGTAATCTTTATTGTTGAGTTGCAAACGCATAATGCCATTATCGTCACGCTTGAACGAAACCTTACGCATGGCCGTATAGCTCTTTACCTTATCCTGAGCTTTGCCTGCACTGTAAAGCGTTACTTCTACATCGTACAAGAACGGACTTTCGGGCGACCATAGTTTAGGGTCGGCGATAGGCAATTCGAGCGTCTGTCCCGCAACGGCTTTTCCCGAAGCTACAGTTTGTCCTTTATCTTTTACTACTACCTCTACAACATCTGAAGATGAAGTATTTGCCGCACATACATCGAATGCTATTTTCTTCGTATCGAGGCTCGGTATAGCCTTAATATTGGCAATATGTTTGTTATTCACCGGCTCTAGCCACACTGTTTGCCAGATACCCGACACAGGAGTGTACCATATACCGTGAGGGTCTTTGTGCTGCTTGCCGACAGGCTGATAGCCGTCTGTGGTAGGATCCCAGACTTTCACAACCAATTTTTGAGCACCCGATGTAAGGAAAGGAGTAACATCAAAGCTGAACGGAGTATATCCGCCCTTGTGTGTACCCACTTTTATATCGTTAACAAAAACCTCTGTCTTCCAATCTACCGCACCAAAGTGAAGGATCACATTCTTACCCTTCCACGACGATGGTACAGAAAAAGTTCGTTTGTACCAAAGTTCGTTTTTTGCTCCAAGTTCCTTTTGCACTCCCGACAGGCTCGACTCTACAGCAAACGGAACAAGTATCTGTCCGTCGAAACTGCGAGGTTCGGCTTGTCCGATGGGTAAGATTGCATATTCCCATAGTCCATTTAGGTTTGCCCACTCGGTACGCTCCATTATCGGACGTGGATACTCGGGCAATATGTTTTTGGGATCAAGCGATTCTGCCCATTTTGTTTTTATCTTATCTCCCGCTGGTTTCCATTGGGCAAAAAGACCAATACTGGTGACAAATAAAATTAACAATAAAAAATTCTTCTTCATATCTTATATTTTGAGTTAATGATTCCTTGTAGAATAAAGCTTATTCTATAAAAATTAGCGATATGTTATGTTATTCTTCGTGTAGTGAGAGAAAGAAAACTTTCGTCTTTCTTTACTTCCCGAACGAAGCTTATGTTCTGGGCTCGCTTCGTCCGGGGCAGTAAATACCAATCATTAATTAGGTTGCAATCTCCTATCTATTACAATCACTATATCTTTAAAACACAGGCTTATCTGCCGAAGAAGACGGTTTGCCTCCCTCTATATAAGGCCATGAATTGTTATCCCATTTTACCTGATCGAGCAGCAGTATACGCCCATTGGGGTGGTTAAGGTCTACGCCATGGTAGAATATCCAGTCGTTGCCTGCCTTGTCCTGTACGATTTCGGAGCAGTGTCCGTTGCCTACAAAGCGGGAGCTTTTGCTTATCACCACCGTATAGCCGTTGTCCATCATATCCTTGCCAGTCTTATCCACATAAGGGCCAAACAATGATTGTGAACGACCAACAACAAGCTCGTACGTACTGTTTGCACCTTCGCAACAACTGCCTATAGACGCAAACATGTAGTAATAATTTCCTTTCTTGTGGATATATGTTCCCTCAAAGGCTGTTCCGGCTATTTGCTTTTTCTGCGCTCCTTCTTTTACCGACAGTCCGTCGTCGCTCAGCTCTATGGCATAAATGCCTCGGAAGCTGCCCCAAAAGAGGTATTTCTTGCCTCCTTCTTCGATGTAAAACTGGTCGATGGAATTCTGAACGCCGATCTCGTTGCTTCTAAAAAGCTTTCCTTTGTCGGTGAATGGTCCTTCGGGCTTGTCGCTAACAGCTACGCCAATGCCGCATGTCCACTCGCCACCCCATACCGACATGGAGTAGTACAGCACATATTTGCCGTTGATGTAATTAATATCAGGCGCCCACAAACCTCCGTTGGGCTCGAAGGTGGGGCGTGTGGCATCCGTAAATGCCGTTCCTAAAAATGTCCAGTCTACAAGATTATCCGACCTGTAGATAGGAGTATTTCGTGTATTCTCTGTTGCATACAAATAAAAATGTCCATCCTGTGCCTTTATGATTGTTGGGTCGGGCAGGCTCAGAGCCACTACAGGATTTGTATATTTCTGATTTGGAGTTACAGGTGCTCCTTTTTTAGAACTGCTACATGCATTACATCCCGTTGCCACAAGCAATTGGAGAATGAACATATATGTAAAAATTTTCTTCATGGTATTATTCAAATTTTATTGCATTATCTTATGACATGCTTTTCGTAGCGTTCTGCACTGCTAAGTTAGCATGCCAAGAATAAAAGATAAGTATACTTTTCAACCAAAAAAGTGTCAAAATAAGCCAAATTCGGCTTTTGACTAGTTTTTATTACTATTTGACCGATTTTTATCATTAGCGCCACTCTGCTTTAAGGCTGTTATATTGGGTTGGAGATGGAGGGAGAATTTGTTTTAGATTCTTATCATCCCGACCAAAGGGGAAGGATCTCTCCTTGTAGACAAGAGATGTTTGGCGCTGCCGATTTTCAATTCACTCTGTTCAACATGGTAAAGAGGAATTAAACATTAATATCGCAGATTTACTTTCAACCATTTATTTTAAATTATTCACTCTAAGATCGAATAAGAATATTCATTTTTCACAAGGACACACAAACCGATGCCTACATTTAAGAAGATTTTTTGAAATTAAAATCACACAATGATTATTTTTTAGGTTGGAAAATACTTACTATAACTTTTGCCTTTAAACAATATAGGAATGACAGTGTAAAGTTGTATTTTTTATTCAAAAACATGTAAATATTAACCATTTAACAGATACATGTTATTTTGAATATTTTTATTAAAATGCATCTCTTATATTTGTTTTAATAGTCTATAAACTTTATTAACCTTTAAAATTTAAGTATATGAAAAGGATATTCTTTTTTCTCATTGTGGCTATTCTGATTAGTAGTTGTAGTGAAATCCGTGATGATTTTGATTTGGACACAAATGTAACCGCAACCAGAGGTGATGATTTTGTTTCTGAAAGAAAAGCCTCAGAAGTAGCAAATAAATTCTTCTTAACAGTTTCAAATAATAAAAATAATATTGCTAACTCCATAAAGACTATAAAAGATAAAGATACCGATACTCCTACAATGTATGTAATCAATTATAAAGAAGGGGGATTTGTGATAGTAAGTGCAACAAAGAAGTACTATCCTATTTTAGCATATTCTGAAAAGAATTCGCTCGCTATAGAAACGATAAATGAAAGCTTAAATCAAGGTGTATTTATTTGGTCTGAAAATGTAAAAAATAGAATAAAAGAGCTCAAAACAAAATCTTTTGATGAAAATACATCGAGTATAATAAATAATTCGTGGGCACTTTACGAGGAACTTGATTCGAAGGAATCTAATAAAACAAAAGGATTTTATGAAGATGAAATGGCGTTTAGACAACGTTTGTCAGAATTATATTCAAAATACCCAAGTTTCTCATTTAGCCCTTTATCATCTGCTGCAAACTTTTTGCCTTCAACCGAATATCGGAACTTATGCAATATAGCCAATATGTACGGTTCATCTCTCCAACATACAATTATTGGATATAAATCTAAACCTACACAAGAAGTTGGTCCTCTTATTAATACTGTATGGCATCAAGGCTCTCCTTATAATGGTATGTGTCCAAATGAATATCCTGCAGGTTGTGTAGCTATTGCTATGGCACAGATGATGAAGTTTTATAAACACCCAACTAAGTATAACTGGAATAATATGCCTAATTACACCGGAACAGTGGATACACAAACGTTGATTGCTAATATTGGTACATCCGTAGAAATGGAATATGGTAGTAATGGCTCGGGGGCTGATTACGAAAACACGATAATAGGCTTCCAATCTATGGGTTACAATACAGTACCCAGTAACCCTTTAGTGCCACTGGGATATAACCATACAGATGTCGAAAATTACCTTCTAAATAAAAAGCAGCCTGTTTTTATGAGTGGTTTTAGAACCAAAGAGTGGTTAGGTCTTATTTATAAAGATGGACATGCCTGGGTAATTGAAGGAGCAAAATCGAAAGACTTAACTTTAACTTATTTTGTTGAATATAAAACGGCTAACGGATATTCATCTTTGGGAGGGCCTACAGGGGATAACCCTGCATCTTCTTCTGGACACGGTTACCTATATTTCTATATCAATTGGGGATGGGGAGCTAATGGAGGAAATGGTTGGTTTAATTTTGATAACTTCAACTCTCAGAATGGAAATTATCAATATAAACAACAAGTTATATATATAGCACCTAAATAAGTATTCTATAAAGACATAGAGTAGAGTCATTCTCTTAATGACTCTATTTTTTTAATTCCAATCGATAAACCCCGACCCTTTTTAATATTTTTGACCTATTTTTTACCACAAAATAAGCTTACCCAAGAGTTCGTATGTTCGCAGATATACTGTATTTTTACAAAAATGAAAAACAGAAGACTACTTTTCACCATTTTTCTGACCGTTTTTTATACCATAAATCTATTTGCTCAGGAAAATTCCAATTTTCACTTCCGAAAGATTCAGGTAGATGACGGGCTCTCGGAAAACGCCGTGTACTGTATCCTACAGGACTCGAAAGGCTTCATGTGGTTTGGAACCAAAGACGGACTCAACCGCTACGATGGGGATAACTTCCGCATATTCAGAAAAAACAATCACAACAACCAGTCTTTGGGCAACAACTTCATCCGTTGCATTGCCGAAGGAAAAGAAAACATACTCTATGTAGGTACTGATGCCGGACTATACAGAATGGATATGACCGACGAGAGTTTTGCGAAGATAAATACCAAGACCGCCAACGGCATAGAGGTTACCTCAGCCGTAAATGCATTGTACATAGACAAAGACGGCAATCTGTGGATAGGAACAATGGCGCAAGGCATATTTATGTACAACCCCGCAAAAAAGACACTGAAAGCCATAGAGATAGAAAAATACAGGCTCGGGCTGAACGCCGCGTGGTCTATCATAACCGACAAATCGGGATCGATATGGGTAGGTACAAGGCTCGGGCTGCTCAGGTACAACCCCGACAAAGGCAAGCTGGAAGCGCCCAAAGGCATGTTTAGCATACAAGATAATTCGCAAAACGAAATCTTGTGCATGCTCGACGACAACAAGGGCAATCTCTGGCTGGGCACATGGGACGATGGCATCAGGCTCTTCAACAAGCAAACCAACGAGTACACTTCGTTCTTCGGGCTGGGATCTAAGTCGTACTATATTACGCACGTACGCTCTATATTTCAATATACCGACAACTCGCTGCTTATCGGTTCCGACGATGGGCTGTACCTCTTTAATACAGACACCAAATCGATAAGACGACTCGATGCCCCTCAGGTGAAATACAGCCTCAGCGACCAAAATGTATACTCGATAGCCAAAGACAAGGAGAACGGGATATGGATAGGCACTTACTTTGGAGGAGTAAACTATCTGAATACCTCGCTACTCAATATAGAGACTTACTACCCCGATGTTTTGCACAACCTGCTCTCGGGAAAGGCGGTCAGCCAGTTTTTGGAAGACAACTCGTCCAATATCTGGATTGCCACCGAAGACGGCGGGCTCAACTACTTTGATACCAAGACAAAGGTATTTTCGCAACCCGTAAAGACTTCATACCACAACACCCATGCCCTGATGATAGACGGCGATAACCTGTGGATAGGAACATTTTCGCGCGGGATAGACATATATAATACACGCAGCCATTCGCTGGTCAACCACCGAAGCAAGATCAGAGACGAAAGCACGCTGAATGACGACTGCATCTTCTCGCTCTACAAAACCAAGAATGGAGATATATACGTCGGTACTCCTGTAGGGCTGAACAAGTTTGACCGAAGTACCAGCAGCTTTAAGCGTATCCCCGAAGCCTTCGGCTTTATATACGACATGAAGGAAGACGACTACGGCAACCTCTGGGTGGCAACATACGGAAGGGGTGCGATAAAGCTCGACATGACCCGCAACAAATGGGTACACTACGACACGATACAGGGGCGCAGCAACCCCATTGTAGGCAGTAAGCTGACAAGCATACACATCGACAATACCAAGCGGGTGATATTCTCGAGCGAAGGGCGTGGCATTTTTATCTACGACTACAAAACGGATAACTTCAAAAATATATCGGAAGACGACGGCTTGCCCAACAATGTGATTTACGGCGTGCTCGACGACCCTTTCGGCAACCTCTGGGTAAGTTGTAACAAGGGGCTGGTAACCTTCAATACGTCCGACCCCAAAAACCATAGAATATACAACAAAGCCGACGGACTGCAGAGCAACCAGTTCAATTACAAGTCGAGCTACAAGACCAAAGACGGCAAATTTTACTTCGGAGGGATAAACGGATTCAGTTGTTTTTACCCTAAAGACCTGAGCGAGAACAAAAACGGCATCATCCCATCTATAGAGATCACCCAGATACGTGTGTTGGGAAATATCAGTGCGGAAAAAGAACAAGAGATACAAACCCGTCTGAATAAAAAACAACGCATAAAATTATCTTACAACCGTTCGTCATTCACCATATCGTACGTTAGCCTCAGCTATATATCGCAAACTAAAAACCAATATGCCTATATGCTCGAAGGAACGGACGAGGAATGGAACTATGCGGGCAACAACAAGAGCGTGACCTATGTAAACCTTTCGCCGGGCAAATACACCTTCAGGGTGAAGGCCTCGAACAACGACGGACTGTGGAACGAAACGGGCACAGCAATAGAGATAGAAATACTGCCGCCTTTTTGGCTGTCGATACCGGCACGGCTCGTTTATTTTGCACTCGTCATATTCTTTATTTATTTGTTGGTATCGTACTACACCAAGAAAAGCAAGATAAAGCAGCAGAAACACCTTGAGGCTTACAAAGCCGAACAGGAAACGCTCGCCTTCAAATCGAAGATCGATTTCTTCACCACCATTGCGCACGAAATACGCACACCGCTAAGTCTTATCAGCGCACCGCTCGAAGAGGTGATTTCGTCGGGCGAAGGCAGCAAGGAGACTCATCAGAACCTTTCGATGATAGAGAAAAACTGCGACAGGCTGACGGTGCTCATTAATCAATTGCTCGATTTCCGCAAGATGGATTCGACCAAATATATAGTAAATCCCGAAACAATAAACCTTAGCGAGCATATCAACGAACTGTATGAGCGATTTAAAAAAACGGCTCAGAACAAAAAGATAGACTTTGAGCTGCACATGCCTGCCCAACCTATAATAGATGTAATATCCGATCCGGATGCGCTGACCAAAATAATAGGTAACCTGCTGACCAATGCGTTGAAATTTACCCGAAGCAAGATTATCCTTACTCTTATACCGAACAGTGATAAGACATATACCGTGACTGTAGAAGACAACGGGCGAGGCATATCCGACAATCATAAAGAACTGATATTCGACCCTTTCTATCAGGTGCAGCAAGACGACAGTAAGGTAGGTACAGGCATCGGGCTTTCGCTGGTAAAGCATTTGGCAGAGATACTGAAAGGCAAGATTGAGGTAAAAGACAGCAAAACTGGCGGCGCATTGTTTGCGTTCACTTTCTCTGATACATCCAAAGAGTTTTCTATCGACCAAAGCGAAACGGCAAGTAGTGAAAGTACCTCCTTCGAGGATGGAGGACTGACTACGATCAACGGCAAGAACAGCGTGCTTGTGGTAGACGACAATCCCGAGATGATACAATTTATAAAAAACAGCCTGCAGAACGAATATACGGTAGACACGGCACTGAGTGCTACCGAAGCTTTGAAACTACTCGAAGACAAGAGCTTCGACCTTATCGTTTCGGATATTATGATGCCCGGCATCGACGGCATATCGTTTACCAAACGACTGAGGGCCGACCTCAACTACAGCCATATACCGGTGATACTGCTATCGGCAAAGACCGAGAATACGGCGAAGGTAGAAGGATTGTTATCGGGGGCTGATGTGTTTATCGAAAAGCCGTTCTCGATATCATATCTCAGAGCTCAGATAGCGAGTTTGCTGGAAAACAGGAAGGCGATACTCGAAGCGTTCAACCGTTCGCCGCTATCGTCTTACGCAAGCCTGGTAACCAATAGGGGTGACGAAACATTCCTCAACAAGCTGAACGAAGAGATAGAAAAACACCTCTCGGAAGAAACATTCACCGTGGAATCGCTAACCGATATACTGAGCATCAGCCGCTCCAACCTGCAACGCAAATTAAAGAGCATCTGCGGGGTTACTCCGGGTGACTACCTGCGCAATTATCGCATGAAAAGAGCATGTAAACTTCTGCTGGAGACAGACATGCGGATAAATGAAGTGGCTTACTACGTAGGTTTTAACTCGGCATCGTACTTTACCAAGGCATTCTTCAAAAGCTATGGCATGTCGCCAAAGGAATTTGTAAATAAGATGAAAAGCGGGGAGTAATATTTTCGGTAGGGGATACAAATAGCTAAGCTAAATGAAAAGAGATAATCGAAAAAATATCCTCTTTGCCATTCTATTTTATCAGATAGAATAGCAGAGAGGATAGATCAAATAAAATTTATTCGTAACTAAGTCTTATTCTAGAAGTAGTACTTTTACCACATTCATTCGTGGTATAACATGTAACTATAATCACATTGCTCATCCCTGTACTTCCACCTGTTCTAATCACTATGGTATTTGAAGTAGGATCAGTAGGCTCTAACGTTACTGCACTTGAAGCTGTAGACCATGTATATGTTTGTGCACCCGCAGAAATAGCTTGGAGTTCATAAGTTGAATTTGGTTGCAGGGTAGTCCCTCCACTACAAGACAAAATTGGAGTTTGAGGCACTCCTACACAGACTACGGAGTTTTCGGCTGCATCGCTTTTCTCTCCATTCGCTACGGCTGGCTTCACTCCAGAGCTCTGTCCACATACGCCCCCAATATATAAACACATTAGGGTAACCACTAAAATAATTTTTTTCATAAGCATAAAAAAGTTTAGTTAAACAATAGATTTAAAATGCTTCCGAGTTAAAGAAACATACGTATTATATGTATAATAAGTTTTTTAACTTATAAATGAGCTTTCGAGAAGAATATCGCTGTGTTAAAAACGCTGCATATCCACAGGCTCATCATCATTACTCCATACGAACAGGCTCTATATTAAACGGATTCCCTAAAATGAGAATATTTGTATTTGTTTTATAAAAATAACATAAATTTTTAATAAAAGACCTACAATATCAAAAAAAGAACCTCATTGTCTTTACTTTATGAGTTTACGAAAACAGAATGTATGTGTTAATCGCTCAACACCCCTTATCCTGATAGGTTTTTCTTCAATCTTTCCAAATTTTCTTTTGTATCGTGAGACAGCACGTTGATAACCAATTCGGAAGGTTGGTCTGCCTCCTCCTTTTTTTCTATGGCTGTAACCTTAGACAGAGCATTTGCATTGTAAACACCGATACATTCGCCCTCGAGCTGCTGCTGACAGATTGTCAATCGGAGATGCTCTATAGCTTCACCAAAGTGAGGGTCAGACTCGTATCGGCTGAAAGTAGCAAGACTGATTCCACAAAAAACGCACAGGCCTTCGATGGTGTATGGGCGTGACACGGGAAGCTCTACCACCTCTCCTACCCTTGCTCCCGAACGGATCAGCTCAGCTTTGTGCCAAGGGTTGCTGTCGCACCACTCGAAGTATTTATATGCCTGTGCGAGAAGGCTACCCGGGCTTTCATACCTTATCTCCCTGCCGTTGTTTTCACGGCTTTTGTAACAGGTTTTGCGGGCAGCCATTATTTATCTTTTTTCAAATGTTTCTTTGCTGTCTTTGCGGATGCGGATTGCACTGCGGAAGTTTCTTTATCTGCAATATGCTCGTTATCGGAGCTTTTAGCAAGCCAGTTTTTCAACTCTCTTACTTTGCGTATCAGGCAACTGGCACACGACTGAGGGGTTTCGTTTGTGCCGAAAACCCGATTATATAATCCATAGATACGGCCCATCGAGTAACGGTGTGTTTTCTCTACTTCGCGTACCAATGCTTCTACTTCTGATCTTAATGCTAGATTTGTCATTTTACTATTTTTTTGTTGTCGATATATTTTACAATGAAAAATACAATGAACGCAACCACGATGCCGATACCTGCCAAAGTCCACGATTGCCTCTCAAAGGCAAATATCCCCAACAGCATCCATGTGAGGTGAAAGGTGAGACAGGGACGACAATTGAAAGGCTTTCGGTCGAGAATAGTCCACACTTCGGGAAGCCTTAGCGACAGCACCACTCCGCAATAAAGGGAGGTGATAATGCAACACAGCATCGTAATAATGATAATTAGCGCATCCATATATAATAAGATAATTTTGTAGAGAAATAATGCAGTTTTTTGGGGGAAGGAAAGAGAAAAATATCCTCCTCCCTTTATGAAGAAGGAAGGAGGATAGATAAAATTATTTATATAAGATCTTATTACTATATCGTAGGATCTAATCCACCTACGCCATCGACAGATACAAAGTAATAAATAGTAACAGATTCTTTATCATTACTTGCTGTTACCCATATTGTCATCCCAAATCCCTTACTTATAATATGCTTCTTATCTACTGTAACAGATGCACTTGTCTTACTGCCTTTATATTCGACCGGAAAACCTCCATACCATTGAAATTTGGTTGCTCCTCTTATTTCGCTACCGAATGTTAACGACCCAACCCTATCGTATCGGCTTATATCGGTATAGTTCTTGATAGCATTGTAAGAAATGGTACTAGGGTTTGGATCTAAAATAATGCGAACACTGGAGTCTTCAACTGTATAGCTTTGTCCATTATAGGAGACTGTTGCCTTAGCAATGGCATTACCTTCACGTGCAGCATAATATACAGCTTCGCATGTGCCCTGTCCCGATAGTAGAGATAGTAGCATTGAGCCTTCCCAATTTACTACTACCTGGTCTCTTATATTAGAAGGAATATCTAATGTATAAGTAATTTTATTCCCTTGATAAACTGCGGAGCTACTCGGAATCATTTTGGCAGGCTTACCTTCTATTTCTACTTCTTCTCTCGCTTTAAACACCCCATATTCTGCCCTAATCTCTGAACGTATATTTGTATGAGTATATTTAACTACAAAGGTTATCCTTTTAAAGTCATTATCAGATTTGTTGGGTATTCTTCTTAAATGGTCACTATTATAAGTCCAAGAAATCTCACCTTCTTTTACTACAGCGTTGACAACTTTACAATAACAAATTATAGTATCTCCAGGATGTGCAGGATATGTAAATGATAATAGTCGATTGTCTACTGTGGAGGTAATTATTTCATCAATATATGGAAAACCTGTACTGCCGCCCGTTTCGCCGCTTGCACTTTTATACTCTATATCCAAATACAAATCTTTAATATCTCCAGTAAATCTTATTACCTTACTTTCATCGACATGATTTATTGCTAAATATAACTTTTTACCGATTGCATTCTTCGTTGTTATCTTCAACGCTTCATTTGACAAGGCTTTCCCATACCCTTCTCTTTGCATATCTGTACTAATGAGATCAAGATTAGTTATTCCTTTCAGGCTATTCCAAATAACCTCATTAGCATCCATGTAGTTTCCACATGAATATAGCTTAATCTTCCCGTTGAAATTATTATCATACGCTATCACACTTGTTAACTGTAATGATGCGGAAACAATTGTAACATCCTTAGGTAAAGATGAAAGATCAAATTCCAAATATCCTCTACCATAAGTACTGGTAGTAGCATCGTAACCGACAAAAAAACGCTTCGGATCTTTCTCTATAGATTGCTTTGCATAAGTAGTACCTTTTTTAGTTACTCCTACAAAGCTGGCTTTGGGATAAATTCGAACAAAGGTCTGCCCCATAATCGTAATCGATCCAAAGCCGAGAAAGAGCATTAGCATCAATAAAATTTTCTTCATAAGCTTAATAATTACTTTAATAGTTCTTTTTAGAAATGTTTTGAATTCAATAAACACATGTGCACAATAAGATAATATTGAAGAAAAAAGATGACGGTTTTTTCACGATTTGGATGATATTTTTTTATGAAATAGCGAAATACTTCGCTCTTCAGTACGACAGACAAGGATTATAGCCGTGAGCAATATACAAGACAATGAAAGTTCCCCTCAAACATTTATCAGATAGTCTATTATTCCTCCAAAGAGAAACTATAAAGAAAAATTGTGCGAAAAAAATCTATATTTCTTTTTTCAATAACTAATAGATAGAGGTTATTGTATATTTTAACTATAAACACATAACACACTATAGATAACGTATTTAGTACGCTTCCGTTAATTTTATAGAGCCTAGAAACAAAGTAAAAACAAAACGAATACCCTCCCTAAAGTCTTAATATAAAGAGAGTAATTATTTTATTTCCTTTTTTAATACTACCTTTGCGAAGGATTTAGAGACAAGTACAATTACAGTTTACAGTGGCTGATTACTCAAGCACATCAGACCACTTATCATATTTTAATTATTATGATCAGATATATAATCATATTATTACTCATCAATATGAACGTTTTCTTAAAAGCCCAAGTAACCATTGGGTGTGCGAGCGAACCGGTTTATGGTTCCATCTTGCAACTGAAAGAAAACGATTCGAAGGGTACAAACTCTACAAAAGGTTTTGGTTTTCCGAGGGTATTTTTATCAAAGGCAGACAAACTTTTACCAATGTTTGCAGAGGGATACAACATTGCACAAGACACTATAAACGAAGGACTAACGGTATACAACACCAACTCCAAATTTTCTAGCGGACGAGGCATATATACATGGCAACTAAGTGACTCTACATACAAATGGGTAGCCCTAAAACCAAAGGTATCGGTTGTGGAAAAAACACTGGCTGTTGCCATCAAACAAAACGTTCAGATCATCGCTCCCAGAACGAACAATTCAACAAATCCCGTGACTACAGACATTGTGTGGGATTCGATAAAAGGCATAAATGCAAACGATCTGAAGATTATAAACAACACAGACATATACCTCCCCCCGTTCAAAGATTTCAAGATAACAGGCTACGTTGGCATCTTCACCAATGGCACCGAAGGAAGCGCGACATACATCGCCAGTCGTTTTTATCTTGTGAAGAATGGAAAACCAACTGTGGAGTCGCTACCAATATCCACATGGGGATATTCAGAATCGTCAACAGAGGGCTATCACGATGGCGGGGTTACAAACCCAATTTGCATACTAAACACAGGAAAACAAGGTGCAACTATAAGAATGATAGCTAATGGACCCACAAACGACAGATTCACGCGCATGTCTGCATCAACTTCACATGATGCCAAACACATGAGCTCGATAGGCAGCTATCTACTGATAGAAGAATTATAAATAAACACAGCAAACTTTAACTTCACATTATTGTATTCTTAGAAGGGAATATAAAATCGTTTTTTACGCAAAAATCAGGACTTCCCAACCTTATACTTCATGTTCTGTCTTGCAAAACAAGACAGAACATTTTTTTATGCAGGCAAGAATATAAATAATTTGTAAAAATATCTATACCAACTCTCTACGCCTTTCTGCAAACTCCTTATTGGCAAGTACACCTTTCTTGATGCGCGAGATAGCCCGCTGTATATTATGCGCCTTAACCCCTGTAATTTCCGATAGCGAACTATAATTTATCGCAGGCTTGAGCGAGATATACATCTTAAACAGTTCAAAATCTCGAATATCGTAGTTGTCATACACATATTGCATTATATCCGACTCCAACTTGCTTTGCTTGGCTTCTATTTCACGAAAATAGCCGCTATCTACATCCGACTTGTCGTAGTTGGGCAACAGCTCACAATATCTGTTTTGCTTAATGCCCTCCGCCATCAGGTTGGTATAATACGAACGGATAAAATAGTGCATATAATTCTCGATTTTGTTTCCCGAGAAGAGAATATTCTCATACATTTTCAGATAGCTGTCGTTGAAAACATCACAGTTGTACGAACGGCGTACCTCAAGATATTGAGTCAGCTTTTTATTATTGTCGGCGAACCAACGGTTGAAAGCTTCTGCCTTTTCGGCAAAAACGATATCCGACATATCACGTTTTTTACTGAAATACTTTTTCCCTTTGTTGCCTTTGCTTACGTTGAATAATAGCATAATATAATAAGATAAAGAATGGTTAATAATTGATTATAAATACGTTGAATACACTTTTGAAATAAAGAGCACCGCACAAAAAAGAGCAGGCGATGCCCATCGGGACGAGAATCCCGACAATTATGAATAGTCACAAATTATTTGTTAATCAGCATCTTTGGCTCTGCCCCTTAAATTCGATACGGCGGGTAACCGAAATAATGCGCTCCATCACCCGCTGACCATAACGAGCTACAATCTGATCACCATTGAGATTGGTGGATACGATAATCAGCTTTCGGTATTTTTCGGCGGCATCCATCACTTCGGCAAAGGCAAGGCGGCGGTTGCCATAGCTTACCAAAGTATCTTCGGTACCAATATCGTCGAGGCTTATAACATGCTTCCTCAGCAGCTTATCTATATCGCTGTTCATCTTCTGAGCATCGTACACATTCACCACCTTGTTCATATACTTCAGCAAGATGGCGGGCAGCACATGATAGCCCAGCACCGTTTTGCCACGACCATAGTCGCCATACATAAAAAGCCCCCTCCCCCGATTGTCTGCCAACCATTCTGCTACCTCTTCGTACTCGGGCAGCCAGTGCAGTTCACTCCTTTTCTGCGCCAGACAGTCTTTCATATAGTGATAGAGCACCGTGCGAGCTTCGGGCACACGCACCATCACTTGGCTGTGAGGCACAGGCATATCGTGCTCTTTCATTCGGCTGCATATTTCGCTAAAATCGTTCATCTCCTAAGCTTTTTTGTTGTTTACACTCGGCTACGGGCTGCATGTAAGCCTCCGATTTTTCCCACGTGCGGACAGCAGCCTGCCAGTTTTTCATTTTGTTGCGCCCTATCATCCAGTCTTTTGCTGTATAGAAGTCTATAAACTTGCGGGCGTCTACTCTCCCGCCCCTTTGCGTGCAGTAAGCCTGCACTTGGTCGAAGGTGGGCACAACGAATGCGGATTTTGCACTGTTCTCATCGCCTGTAAAGGGCAATCTTTTCTTTTCAGGTTTTACCTGCTTCTTACTTGCCGGTCTGCACCCTTTTTTGTTGTACAACAGTGTATATACGGGGGAACGAAGCCTGCGCTGTCCTGCCTCAAAGTCTATCAGCCCCTTCTCTTTTAGCCTGTTGCGTGCATCTATCATGGTCTTTTCGCTAAAACCGATCGTGGCGCAGATAATGCCGTTGGTACACTCGAAAGGGTTTTCCCATTGGCGAGCGTTCGACTCCTGCATCAGGAAGTAATACATATCTGCCTCGCTGGAGCTCAATCGCACCTTACGGCGGATTTGCCAAAATAGATTTATGAGTTCAATGTAGTTCATACAAGCGATTAATTGTTTTAGAGCCGATGTTGGGTTAGTTCTTGCCGGGGAGGCACGTATTGCACTCCCATCAGCTTGTGTATCTGTCGGAAAGTATCTCCCGCGACTGTTCACATGCTTCGTTCTCGTTGCGGTTGTATTCATCTACAATAGCTCGCAGGCGTGAAGTCAGCACAGCAGAGTCTTCGTAGAGCAAATCCCAGTCGCTATCGAGTACTTCGGAGGTTTTCAGCTGTACAGTATCCATGTATGTTTCAAACTCTACACACACCCGTACACCACAGATCACATCGTCGAAATCGGGTATCTCCGACCTGTCGGATTCATACAAATGGCCGGTAACGGCTTTCACTAAGCTTGCCATCTGTCTTTCATTGCAATAGCAGTCAATTTTCAGTGCTCCCATTTTTCTTTCATTTTAATTGCCAGATTGTATTTATTTTCTTTAATTTGATAGTAAATAATACTTTCAATACAAATATACACATATTTGTGAATGCATAATACACATTTACGTGAATATTATGGTTAATTATAGTTAACTGCGATTGAATAGATAATACTGCCTAGATAATGAATAAGATAGCTCGGTAATCATTTTCTAGCAAAGACTTAAGAAGAAAGAAAAGAAGAAGGAAAAGCAAAATAATCACATTACACGCCCATTTAACAATACACAGATTAGTGAATCATGGAAATACATGAGAGAATAAAGAAAATAAGGGAAGATTTGTTTAAAGGGTCTAACATCGAATTCGCCAGATCGATAGACGAAAAACCAAATACAACAAGCAACTGGATAAGCGGAAACCGAAAGATCGGATTGGAAGTGATAGAGAAAATTCTTGCCCGGCTGCCGCAGATAAATGCAAGCTGGCTACTCACCGAAGAAGGTCCGATGATGAAAGCCGACGCCGACAAGGAAGAGCCTTACCTGATAACAAAGGCAGGGGTGAAATACTTTGAGTTGGCAAACGGAAAATACCTGATGCGAGTTCCCTTTGTACCGATAAAAGCCTATGCCAAGTACATAGACGACTATCGGGATGCCGAATTTAGCGGTTCGCTCGACGAGTACAATTTCATTGTAGACCAGATAGGACACGGAAAGTACATGGCCTTTGAGATAAAGGGCGACAGCATGGACGACGATACACGCAAAAGCCTCGCAAACGGCGACATCGTGCTGGGGCGTGAACTGGGATCGGAACACTGGAGAGACAAGTTACATACGAATGAGTACCCGAACTGGATCATTGTGCTCGACAACACCATCCTCTGCAAACAGATTATAAATCAGGATATAGAAAAAGGCACGATCACCTGCCATTCGCTGAACACCTCACCCGAATATTCAGACTTCGAGTTGAGCTTCAACGATATACGGCAGATGTTCAATATTATACAAAGGGTATCGAATATGATGTAACTTTTCGAGCAAAAGAAGAGACGCATATTAAGACAATAGGGGCGATCCCTTGTGGTCGCCTGTATATAAACGGGCAGGAACGAGTTTAAAATCCTTATAATAAAGCTTCGGGGTTGCAATTAGCAATCAACGGAGTGTCACGTAGTTAAACCCCGAAGGACGAAAGAACGAAAAATCCCGAAGAATGAAGGAGAGGCAAAAAGTTTACAATCCAGAAGGACAAAAATATTTTTATTATTATGAAAAACCTGATTCTTATTTTAATCCTAGTTCTAATCGGAAGTTGCAGCAGCAAAAAGTTCATTTCAGGAACTGTAACTGACACAGAAGGAAATCCCATATACAACATAACAGTCAATTCGCCTCAAGCCATATATGTATCTTCTTTAACAGATAATAATGGAAAATTCCGGATTTGTGTAAGAAAAAGAGACTCGATCAGACTCTGTTTCGAACACAGACTATTCTTCTATTTTAATTACAATGGGCTAGAAGATTTTCAAGATTACTACAAGAAAGAGATAGATGTAAGAAAGGAAGATAAATATATAAATGTAACATTAGAGAAAACACCTGAGCGAATCCATTGCGATTCTCTAATAAGCAAGGCTCTAGATGGAGCATATTATATAAAGGGGCAGATTTATAATAAAAAAGGACAAGCATTACCATTGGTTGATGTTTTGGTTGAAGACCTTCCTTTCATTCCTAGGCAAACCCCTTTCTTCACAACCAGCGGGCTCAATGGCGTATACGAAATTACTATACCCAATAGAGATTCAGTCAGAATTACATTCTCTGACATGCTAGATAAAAAAGAGAGGACAGTTACGATAAAAGGAGAAAACAGCAGCAACATAGATATTACATTAGAATAAATACTATTGCAACCGTCCTTTTGGATTTTAAATCCTGATGATAAAACTTCGGAGTTGCAAACCCCGAAAAACGAATAAAGTGACAATCATCAATTTATCAAACTAAATAATATGAAGACTATATACGTTATCCTATCACTCGTTATACTGACTGTATCAGGCTGTCGGTTTCAGCCAAATAATTCGGAAGGAATTATAGTCTTAAAACACACCGATGACACCCTTTCTATAAGCATATTAGACTCATATTATAGAATTAGCAAATACAAAACCTTTAAGAAAAACGATACTTTGTATATTGAAGTACTATCAATATCCTCGCCCGACACAGTATCCAAGCCTGATTTGATACCAATAGATACGACCATCAAATATATTAAATTGCAAAACGACACGATTATTGACGTTCAAAAGATACCTTTCCCAATTAGTCATTAAGGCTCACCGTCTCACCACACCGTCCTTTCGGATTTGCAATCCGAAAGTTAGTCTTATTTGGATTTCAAATCCTTATAATAAAAACTTCGGGGTTGCAAACCCCGAAGGACGAAGAGGTTGCAAACCTACAAGGACGAAGGAATCAACAGAAGGGAGAACCATAAAATATGGGGAGTTTTCTAAAACTCAACTATAAAGACATGCCAATATAACAATAAATAAATATTATAAAATAGGGGAATGCCGAAATATGACTTTTTATGTGTTAAATAAAATATTAACACATTAAAGAAAAGAGACTTAGGCATGTGCCCCACAACCCAAAATATGACTTTTTTAGGAGTATAAAATTATGCTAAAAAATTATTTTTCTATTAACATAAAAATAAATATCAAAATTATAATTCTGTTACAGAAATAGATGTATATTTGATCATAAATAGCATATTATCAGGCAACACAAAACGTTCAAGACTTCATTTTCGATATGAATTTCGATATAAATTGAAATGAGTTCGGACAATACAAATCAATATTTCTGACGATAATTCATTAGAATCTTGTGCCTTAAATGTGCAAAAAGAGGTAAGCTCTTGTGAGATAGAGAGTGAGCAGTAAAGTTCAGGTTGATATTGTTGTTTTAGAAACAATGGAATAAATGTAATATACAATATAAGTAATTCATATAATAGTCAGTATGTTAACAAAAAGTAGTGATAAAATTAATACTTCAATAAATAATAAACCATAAATCAGGCAGAATGAACACAATACACTATTTATTCATCGTATCGCTTCTGATATTTGCAGTTTTCTTTCTTTTTGCAGGGTGGAAAAACATCAAACTATTGCTAGACGACTGGGATTACATCAAATCGAACAAAACGGGCGTAGGAAGATTCCTTTATGTTGCCGGTTTTGTAGGTATCGCTGTATTGCTCTCTGTCTTAGGCTTCATTTTCATCTACTTCCTACAGATTGCCAGTTCGCAAGCTTATCTATTTTCGGAGTAAGAATTAGAACAGAAAACTTTACAATAAACGAAGGCCTACGCCACCATTCCCTCTACATCAAAAGCAAAGGGAAAGACTATCTTTTCGCTGGTCTTTCGAGCTTGTACGTTAAGATCACAACCGCAACAAGGCTATTCTTGTGCAAAAAAATGACAAAAACCCCCACATACATTCTACAAAAAAGTCATATAAAGCCCCCTACTGAAGAGAGTTAAACGACTGATATAAAAAATATTATTGCCAGCATATCGGCACAAAAAGTCATATCGCACAAAAAATGATAAAAAAGGATTCATCTTATCATTAGATTTGCATAGAATTCATTGCTATCACCTTTCCTTTATGTGTAAGATTATGTCTAAATATTATATCTCCATTGAGCACACCGAGGACATCGACACCGGGCAATATGCGATCAATGATCCGGATATTCTGATCAAAAAGCGCAGCTTCTTGATATTTGACATGATTGTAAAAAACTTTGGAACGTATAACCGTGACTTAAAGGAATATGCTGATAGATATTGTAAAATATTAAATTCTGTATCTCTCTAAACATGATAAAATTTGTCTTTATATAAATCCGAAGAGGCTGTACACCCAACACAAGCCTCATCCATTCAAAAATCCTAATCCTTAAGATCATTCTTATTAATTAAGAAAGGCCCACAAAATCACTTTGTAGACCTTTCACTTACACAAACTTTACAAACTACTTAATATATTAAAAAATACGAAAACCTATATTTTTTAATAAAAAAACAGATTAATAAAACTTTAGATTTTTCCTCAAAAAGAACAAAACTTATAAAATTATTTTGCTTTTTTTGATAGTTTGATAGTCCATATGAGAGTATTTAAAATAACTTATTATTGTTGTATTTGTAATGTTTACACAAAGATAGTCAAATTTACACATTATAAAAATTAAATTCCTTAAAAAATTCACCTACAATCCTCATTAAGAGCACATATAGACAGTAAATCACTAATTTATAGCGTATTATACACGTCATAAAAAATGTGATTTTATTTAAAAAAAATTTCAAACGCTTCTCTTAAACCTACGCATTACCAAATATCCGAGCAAAAACAACAATAAGCCCCTACCGCACCAGATCTGAAAAGATTGGAAAGAAGTCAATCGGTTGACTTCCTGCACCTCTACCACCGGATAGGGCACGGCTATGCTGTCTGTCTTAAATACAGAATCCCTTACCACCTTGTCGCGATAGAGGTATTTGTACTTCTCGAGCCACACCGTATCGCCTTTCATTTTTACCAATACAGAGTCGTAGAGGTGAATCGAGTCGCGCAACAGCTTATCCCGATATTCTACCCTGATGCTTTCTACAGGCACATACACCGTTTTGGCTTTGCATGATGCCAGCATCACAAGCAGCAAGCAGACTGACAAGCCGGCTGCATATCGCTGTACAGATTTTAGAATCATTCTTCAAATTTTAAATCGTTAATTGTATAATATAATTGAAAAGTAGTCCACTTAGTAATTGAAAAGTATACCACTAAGTGTCTCGGACGAGATTGGTTAAAGATATTTATTCCTCATTAGATTGTAACAATTTTTTAGTTTCT
>NZ_JAIXHZ010000226.1:0-8937 GCF_043392705.1 Dysgonomonas sp. Shenzhen-Wh21 | reverse complement strand
ATACTCAGCATGATAGCGTAATGTATGGTTTTACTGAAAATTATATAAAGGTAGAAACTCAGTATCATGCACATAAAGCGAATGAAATAAAAATGATAACTTTGGGTGATTTTAATTCCGTAAAAACAGCTCTTACCGAGATCTGAAGATGAATAAGATACTATATTATATATTGTATATCTGGATGTATTTGCATGCGCTGTTACCATTCAGAGCATTATATATTTTATCTGATTTTCTCTATTTTCTAGTATATAAGGTTATTCGTTACAGGTTGAAAGTCGTACGCATTAATCTTAAAAATAGCTTTCCCGAAAAAACGGATAAAGAGTTGCTCGCTATCGAGAAAGAATTTTACCATCATTTTTGCGATTACTTTGTAGAAACACTAAAACTATTGCATATCTCAGACGAAGAGATGCAAAAGCGAATGGTTTTTGAAAATATGGATATAGTGAAAGATTTGATGAAAGATGGGAATTCTGCGTTAATGTTCTTAGGGCATTATGGAAATTGGGAATGGGTTCCGTCAATCACGATGTCGTTTCGCAATAAAGAGGATCAAAATAAGCTTTTAGGACAAATCTATAGGCCTTTGAAAAATAAAGCTGTCGATGATTTGTTTCTCAAGATACGTAGCCGGTTTGGTTCTTTGGGAATAGCTAAGAATGAAACTTTGCGTGTTATTGTAAAGCTACGTAAGGCAAAGCAGCAAATATTAATAGGCTTCATGGCCGATCAGACGCCGTCTTTTCATAACATCCATTATTGGTCTACTTTTATGAATCAAGAATCTGCAGTTTTTACAGGGGTTGAACGTATTGCAAAGCAAACCGGGTTTGTGGTTGTTTATCTTGATATGGAAAAGGTGAAAAGAGGACATTATAAAGCAACAGTAAAATTGATTTCAGATAAGCCCCAGACCGAACCGGAATTCTATATAACAGAAACTTACATACGAGAGATGGAAAAAACCATTCTGCGTAATCCCGCTTATTGGCTATGGACTCACAAGCGATGGAAAATGACTCGGAAGGAAGTGGAACTAGCACAACACAAATGAAAAAAATAGCAATTGTTATTCTTAACTGGAACGGGAAAAAGTTACTAGAAGAGTTTCTTCCTACAGTTGTACGGTATTCATCTTTTCCTGATGTCGAAATTGTTGTGGCTGATAATGGTTCCACAGATGATTCTTTATCTTTCTTAGAGACAGCATATCCTCAAATATCATTAATAAGATTGCCTGAAAATTATGGTTTTGCAGGAGGATATAATATTGCATTGAAAGAAGTAAATGCCGAATATTTTGTTATTCTCAATTCTGATGTTGAAGTAACCGAAAACTGGTTAAAGACGACTATATCTTATTTGGATGAAAATGCAGACGTCGCTGCCGTTCAGCCGAAGATATTGGCTCAAAGAAACAAAGCTAGCTTTGAATATGCCGGAGCTTCCGGTGGATTCTTAGACAAGTATGGCTATCCATTTTGCAGGGGACGTATTTTTCAGAAAATAGAAGAAGATCATCATCAGTATGATACGCCGATAGATATCTTATGGGCTACGGGAGCTTGTCTTATTATACGTTCTGTAGACTTCTTTGAAGTAGGAGGGTTCGACTCATCCTTTTTTGCACACATGGAAGAGATTGATCTTTGTTGGAGATTGAACTCAAGAGGTAGGCGTATTGTTTGTTTGCCATCTTCGGTTGTGTATCATGTGGGAGCCGCCACATTGAGAAAGGAAAATCCCAGAAAAACATTCCTCAATTTCAGGAATAACCTTATAATGCTTTATAAAAATCTGCCTCAGGAACACTTAAAGAGAGTAATGACTATTCGTCTGATATTGGATTATATAGCAGCGTTCCAATTTGCTCTCACAGGAAAGTATGCTAATGCAAAAGAGGTTGTTAGAGCTCATAAGGACTTTTATAACAATAGGAAGATGTATCGGACTGCAAGACACGAAAACCTCGAAAAAATGATTGTTGAATACCCTGCAACTATCTACCAAAAAAGTATTCTTGCTGCTTATTATCTGAGAGGAATAAAGATATTCTCAAGTTTGAAGTTTGGACGTTAAGCTCTTCAACTGCAATTAAGTTTGATTTTTCTTATCTGAATTTTCTTTTTTCTTGTATATTTGGACTGTATTTATACTGCGTAACCAAATGAAAAAGATTGTATTTTCTTTTGTCTTGTTATTATTAGTTTCTGTGGCTCTTAAGGCACAGGAGAAGCAAGATACGTATATAGATATGGCAGTTATTTATCATGGGGATACGATTGCGATTATGAACCTCAAGCCGGTTTATATATATGCTCCGTTGAAATTTAAGAACAATAAACAAAAGCAGGAATACTCAAAGCTGGTAAGGGATGTCCGCATTGCATACCCTTATGCAAAAATGATTACAGCTGCTATTGTTGAGACTTATGAATATATGCAATCCTTGCCCAATGATAAAGCGAGAGATAAGTATATGAACGATGTGCAGAAATATATGATGGAAGAATACAAACCCAAGATGAAGAAAATGACCAAGAATCAGGGTAAGGTGTTAGTGAAGCTTATCGATCGTCAATGTAATACCTCGTCATATAATATTGTAAAAGCCTTGGTTGGTAGCTTCAAGGCCGGTGTATATAATGCTTTTGCCGGATTGTTTGGCAATAGCCTGAAAACAGAATATGATCCTGAAGGTAGAGATGCCGAAATAGAAGCCATCGTTACTCAGTTGGAGCAAGGTACATTAGACTATTATTATTCCATTAATTATCATGGATATAGATAAATAAATGCATTAGATTATAACAAAACAGCGACAAGTCCAAAAAGGTTTGTCGCTGTTTTATTTATAGAGGTGGCTATCTCTTATAGCTTATTGATTAAGCTTTTAGGTACATAGAATGTGTCGTTCTTGTCTATGTATACAGTCACTGTACTCAACGAGATTGGCTGATTGTTGAGATAAACTACCGATTTGAACGCAGGTATAGTCAACGTCATATTTCCTTTTTTTACTTTTAATACAGGGAAATCTGTTGACTTATCGATGCTATACTCTAATCCTTTAAAAACTTCAGTGTGCTTAGCAAACACTTCTTCTGTCATATTTTTCAAAGATGTTTTGAGACCTATAGCATCAGATAGATATTGGTTTATTTCTACATTCGTATTCATACCTATAGGCAGGTCACCATCAGGGTGATAAGCTGCAAGAAATACTTCTTCGCCGGTATGCCCACCCGTTGTGAATCCGAAATATGTATGTTGATTCATTATGTTGATAATACTCGAACCCATATTCACGCTGTTGCTTACTTTCATATAGTCTGCTTCTTGGTAGTTTTTGGAGCTGAGAAGCAAGTTTAGTTCATCGTCGTTCAGGTCTATATTCGTATATTCTTTAAATATGCTTTTGAAGTCTTCCGGTTTTGATTTCAATAAGATACGCTCCAAACCTTCTCCTGTTTTTTTGTATTGCGATACATTTTTGAATAGTTGATCGATGGTTGCTTTGTCATAGCTTTTCAGGTCTCTACGACCAATTGTAAAACCGCTATTACCATGATCGGGAAGAACTATTACTGTTGTTTCTCCATTCTTACGGGCAAAATCCATAACTGTGGCAACAGCTTTGTCGAATGCTAAATATTCTGTGATACACCCTACAGCGTCATTACCGTGAGCAGACCAGTCTACTTTACTGCCTTCTACCATCAGAAAAAAGCCGTTTTCGTTTTGAGAAAGTCTGTCGAGTGCTTTTTGGGTCATTTCATTCAGTGATGGAACTAGAGTAGAGTCTCTGTCTATGTCGTAAGGTAGCTCTCTTTCTCCGAATAACGCCCAAACTTTATCTTTTCCATTAAAGTTACGGAAAGCTTTTAAATCATCCTGAATAAGTCTGGTTCCCGTGTTCTTGAAATGTTGTTTAATGTCGTCAGTAAGTATAGAATTACCACCACCAAACATGACATCTAAGTTTTGATATGCCATTTGTGATGCGATATATTCATATTTGCCTCTGGCATAATAGTGTGCAGAGCAGTCTGCGGGTGTTGCATGCGGGAATTCCACTGTAACAACCAATCCTGTAGCTTTGTTTTGTTGATGTTTAGCCGCTTCCAATATTGTAGCTAATGGTTGGTAAGCTTTTGACGGATCTACAGGTACTAAGTCATTTTGAGGATCGGCAACAGGATAGATCGATACATTACCCGTTTGTTGGGGCATACCGGTCATATAACAAGAGGTTGTAGGAGCCGAGTCTCCAATAGGTGCATTTGAAGAAAATGTTTTTACGGTGCCGCATAGATAAGGGTCAATAGCTAAATTGTTTCCTCCAAGCTTGTTGTAAATCTGATACCAACGTGCGGCGGAAACTACACCAATCGATGTTCCGTCAGGTATCATCACAATCACATTTTTGGTAGGTCTGATATGCCTGCGGTACTGCTGTTGGGCATATATCGCGGTCGAAAAAATCAGCAGAAGCAATAAGACCATACTTGTTTTTCTCATGTTGGGAATATTTTGAATGATTAATAAATTGAAAAAGTATACCAAAGTTACAAAATATGTTTGCACCGCAAAGGCGCTGGATAATAATTTAAAGCCATTTCAACCCTTTTGTAGATAACAAGAAGAAGAGTCTGTTTTTTTATGGCTATAATTCATTTAAGTCACGCTTTTTACTGTAACTGAGTGTTACCTTTTTATGATTTGGTATATTGTTGTACATCATTTGTTTACATATTTAATATTGTTAAAAAGTAACAAAGGTAACAGTTGTTATGCTCTTTTTAAATGTCACTTTTACTTCTTTCAGATCACTATAATGTCTTATATAAGATAAATCTGCAATATAAGATTACAAACAGTTATTTGTTGATAAATGTGACTGCTCGGAGCCGTTCCCTTCGTCGATTTCTTTTTACAAAGGAAATAAATACGCTCTAAAAATATTGATGTATCTTTGCTTCTTAACTGAAATTTAATTTTTAGTTCTTAGTTTTGTTTTTTTAAGATAAATAAAAATAGATGGAGAATAAGAAGCCTCTGATACTCATTACGAATGACGATGGTTATCAGGCTAAAGGGATAGAAGCATTAATAGATAGCGTAAAAGATTTAGGAGAAATCATAGTTGTAGCACCCGATGGACCTCGTTCGGGAATGTCGAGTGCAATAACTTCACTACAGCCATTGCGGGTATATTTGATAAGTGAAAGCCAGAATATTAAAGTCTATGCCACAACAGGAACACCTGTGGACTGTGTAAAGTTAGGCATAAGTGAACTGGCCGGACGCAGACCTGATATTGTTCTTTCGGGTGTAAATCATGGCTCGAATGCAGCGGTAGCTGTCCTTTATTCGGGAACAATGGGAGCAGCAATAGAAGGAGCGGTGTTTAAAATACCATCTATTGGTTTTTCGTTACTCGATCATAGTCACAATGCAGATTTTACATATTCAAAAAAATATATTCACACGATTACCAAGCAAGTATTAGAAGAAGGGTTACCGAGTGGAACATGTTTGAATGTGAATATTCCGAAAGGAGATGATATAAAAGGAATCCGTGTTTGCCGTCAGACATCCGGGCAGTGGGTGAATGAATTTATGCAGTCGAAAGATGGAGCAGATAAAGATATATATTGGTTGACAGGAAACTTTGAGAATGATGAGCCGAGTGATGAAATGACAGATGAATGGGCTTTAGCTAACAGGTATGTATCGGTTGTGCCCGTAAAGGTGGATATGACAAATCATGATCTTATTGCCTCAATAAAGTCGTGGGAAGGCATTCTTTAATTTTCTATCGATAAAATTCAACACTATGAAATATTTTTTGGTGGCAGGAGAGGCTTCGGGAGATTTGCATGGGTCTAACTTGATGGCAGCTCTCAAAGCACAGGATGCAGAAGCTGAATTTTGCTTTCTAGGGGGCGATCTCATGTTGGCTCAGGGAGGACGACTCGTAAAGCATTATCGCGAAATGGCTTTTATGGGATTTATACCCGTACTACTCAATCTGAGGACTATTCTTCGTAATATGAAGATGTGCCAAAAGGAGATTATGGAGTTTAAGCCCGATGTGTTGATATTGATCGATTATCCCGGATTTAATCTGAAAGTTGCCAAATATATTAAAACGCATACCAACATTCCTGTATATTACTATATATCGCCAAAAGTATGGGCTTGGAAAGAATATAGAGTGAAATCGTTTAAGAAATATGTTGACGAAATGCTTTCTATTCTTCCTTTTGAAGTCGATTTCTATAAGAAGCATAACTATCGTATCGATTATGTGGGTAACCCTGTGGTAGATGCTGTAGCCAATTTTAGAGAAGAGAATAAGAATGACTTTAAAGATAAGTTTATAGCGGAAAACAACTTAGATAGTAAACCTATTATAGCTTTACTTGCAGGTAGTCGCCAACAAGAGATAAAAGATAATCTGCCCGCTATGCTCGAAGCCATCAAAGGCTTTAAGGGTTATCAGGCTGTGATAGCCGGAGCACCCGGTATAGACCCTGATTATTACGAAGAATATATAGGAAGTAATTCTTGTAAAATTGTATTTGGTCAAACTTACAGACTTTTGCAGTATGCTGATGTGGCATTGGTGACATCCGGCACGGCGACATTAGAAACAGCTTTATTCAAAGTTCCGCAGGTTGTCTGTTACAAAACGCCTATTCCTCATGTGGTTTATTGGGCATTCAAGAATATACTTCATACAAAATATATTTCGTTGGTAAATCTGATAGCCGATAGGGTAGTGGTACAAGAGCTTTTTGCCAAATTTTTCTCTGTAGATACAATTAGAGAGGAAATTAACAAGCTTTTGAATGACAACACCTATCGTGAAACGATGTTAGCCGACTATGATGAAGTCATAAGAATATTGGGTGAGTCTGGAGCGTCGCAAAGAGCTGCAGATATTATTATAAAAAAACTGAATAGAGAAAAATAATTCCTCTATTTCGCTTTCTAATTTTTGATAAAGTTTATTATAACTTTTCCTATTTCTTTGTTTAGCGGAATACTTTTGTTGCTGTACGTTGGCGTTTGTTCTGCCATGTCGCTACTTTTACAGTCTTTCAATACATGGTTCATATTCTCTATAATAACCTTTTGTGCTTTAGGATTGGCTACTGACAAGAGATTTGCATGTTCTATAGGTACCTGTATATCTGTTGTTCCCTGTATAATTAAGGTTGGAATGGTAAGTTTTGCGATCTCTTCCTGAGGATTGTATTTCATTACCGATATCATATATGGCTGTACGCTTGGGCGAAATAGTGCATTGAGGGTCGGAGGAACATTCGAGATAGTTTCTCCTTGTTTTAATTTATCCAAATAAGAGAATATCAGATCTTTTGTAGCTTGCGGTTGTCCTGCAAGTTGCTTTTCCAATTGTTCTTTAAGTATCACATCAAAAGGTACACCCATCCCTGCTATAGAAATGTATTTTGTGACTTTTGGGTTGTTTTCTGCGGCAATCATCCCAATCAATGAACCTTCGCTGTGACCTATAATTATTATGTTAGAAAATCGTTTGTCGTTCGACAATAAATCTATCCACTCTTTTACATCTTCAATATAATTCTCAAATCGGATATCCGATTCCTCTTTCATTGCTGATTGGCTCGCAGCTATACCTCTTTTGTCAAAACAAAGTGTAGCTATTCCACTGTAGAATAATTCGTCAGACAACATTTTGTATGCATCGTTTTGAGTAAGTTGACTATTCCCATTACGATCTGTTGGTCCCGATCCTGCTATAATAATTGCTATTGGGACAGGAGTTTTACTAATCGGAGCTTTTAATGAGCCAAATATATCGCCTGTTTTTGTTTTTAATATAATAGGTTCTTCACTTACGATTAATTGTGCTGATATATTTAGGGATAAGAGTAATAATAAAATAAATGATAGTTTTTTGCGATTCATAGCGATCTATTTTTAGTGTAAATAAGGTATGATGATAAAAATAAGTACTTTAACTAATATTTCGGATATAATAAGAGCTGCAGCAAAAGAAATTCCTCCAATAACTCCTTTTGTATTACCCGAAACGGAATAAGCATTGTATTTAAGTACAATGGACCAAGCTAATATTACAATAGACAGTAGAGAGGCTATAACTAATATTCCAATATTATCTTTAAGTATAGAAAATATTTCATTTGTATTTGCTGCATTTATGTTTCCAAAATCTAAATGAACAGCGGGTATTAAGCCTACTAGCCCAAACAAAATATGGGGTACTTGTGATAAAGACATTGTGCCTGCAATATCAATAATACGGACAGAAGATTTCGACACAATGCGAGCCGCAATATAGAAAATCACAGTCATAGAAATGAAGGTGATAATCTGATAAGCTATGTGCACTGCATAATATTGAGGCTGATTTGGTGGCGCATATTGCATCCCGATCACTCCATTGAAATGAGTATTTCCCAGATACCCTAAAACAGATAACAATAACATCACAATCAGTCCTAGTATAAGAGCTTTTGTACCGGCAATGTATTGAAAGGGCTTAAATAACCAACTTGCCACAGAAGATTTACTTTTCATATTCTTTTAGTTTATCAATTATATCGTCTAATAAATTTCTCACGGTAGGGTAGCTCAATTTTAAATCTTTAGCCATCTCTTTTAAACTTCCACTATTTTTTACAAATTTGAGAATAAAGTCTTGTTCTTCTACAGACAGACGGGCTAGTATGGGGAGTGCATAGAGACCGTGTACTTCTGTGGCACAATTTTCACAAACAAGGCTTTTGACTTTTAATTGTGTTTTACAACTTGGACAATTACATGGTAACATATTTACTGTGTTTTTTTACAAAAATAATATTTTATTTAATAATATTAAATTAATACTTAATAAAATTTATTTTTGTAAAA
>NZ_JAIXHZ010000225.1:0-6108 GCF_043392705.1 Dysgonomonas sp. Shenzhen-Wh21 | reverse complement strand
ATTTACTAAATAATAGTTAATTTTGCACGATTTTAAAAAATAACCTTGGATTAAGATCCAATAATTTATAGATATAAAGTTAACTACTAAATAATAGATTCTAATGAAAAATATAAAAGTTAGTTTGTGTCACTGTTTTGTGTTAATTTTTACCGTTTTTACCTTCTTTTCATGCAGTGAAGATAACGCTCCGGAGCAAAAGGCGGATTACAATTTACTTGGCATAACCTCTGTTACTATTAATGGTAGCCGCATTCCTGTCAAAGCTGATGGAGTATTACTAGACTTAGCTGATTCTAAAGATATAGTAGGAACAGGATCCCTGAGTGAACCGTATAAAAAACATTTTGAAGTAGAATATGCTATATTGACTAAAGATTTGTCAGCGTCTTCTGTGGATATACAGAGCAAATATCCGGACGTATCTATAAATATATCTCATGTAGTTACTAGTCCATCTGTAATTACATGGATAGCTAAGATTACAAGAGAGGGTTACTCAGAATCTGTTATATATAATCTGTCTTTTTTTGATCCAAGTTTAAATAAGATGTTTTTAGAATGATTTAGGAGATATAGAGCTTTTGGGAGAAAACCTTTATGCTGTTCACTCTATTGAGTATAAACGTATCGAAGAATATTATTTATTTTTGCCGCGCGCCAGATGGATAAATGTTTTTCATGAAAAGAAGTGAATTTTTATGCATCAATGTTTGATTTTCCTAAAGTCCCCGACTTGGTTTTGTCTCTCGCAATATTGGAGAATATCCCGTTTCGGAATTCATGCATAATGTTTTCAAATACGTCCGCAAAGGTCATGTGAAAACCGATAAGCACTGGACTCGCAATCGGAAGCGGGCTAAGTTGGTATGGGAGCAGTAGCTTTACAATAAAGATGTACTTATTTCTTTTACCATGAAAGATATTAAGGATTGAAATAATGATAACTTTGTTTTTACAAATCTATTGCGGATAAATATCAGTTAAAAAAAGATATTTTGTCTTCAAAGAATAGCATAACTATCATCATCAATTGATATTAAAAGAGAAAATGACAGATTATATTTTAACGACTGATCGGCTGAGATTAAGACATTGGAAAGATTCAGATATTGAGCCGTTCGCAGCAATGAATATGGATAAGGAGGTAATGAGATTTTTTCCTAAGACTTTATCTTATTCAGAAACTCTGGATTTTATAGATAGAATTAAGTTACACTTTAAGAAACACAATTTTGGACTGTTTGTTGTTGAAGAAAAAACAACGAAAGAATTTATTGGATTTACCGGATTCTCCATCCCTGCTTTTGATTCTTATTTTACGCCTTGTGTAGAAATAGGTTGGAGATTTAGAAAGGAATTTTGGAAAAAGGGATTCGCCACTGAAGCGGCAACAGCATGCCTTAATTATGGCTTTGATGTTTTAAACTTCAATAAAGTTGTATCATTTACTTCTGTTCTAAATATTGATTCAGAAAAAGTAATGAAGCGAATCGGTATGCATCTTGAAGGGTATTTTGATCATCCCAAAATAGAAAAACAAAACCCTTTGTGCAAGCATGTTCTTTACGAAATTAAAAGACCAAATAACTAGTATCGTTTATTCCTTATCATTAAAAAATGGATAATATAGTAGAAAAGGTTCGTCAGTCATTGATAATGTGTATTGATGAAAGTACACTTAATACTAGCTCTCGATTTTTCAAAGAGGGGGAAGCAGCTAAAGTACATGGTGTGCGAATGGGGGACGTCAGCAAAATAGCTAAAGAGATCCTTAAACAGATGAAGGGGTTTTCTAAACAGGAGATATTCGACTTATGCGAAGAGCTGTGGAAGTCCGGCTACTTGGAAGAATCGGTTGTTGCTTGTGTTTGGGCAGAATCATTACATAAACAATATGAATCTGCTGATTTTAAGATTTTCGAATATTGGGTGCACAATTACGTGACCAACTGGGTTGATTGTGATACCCTCTGTAACCATACTATCGGTACATTCGTAATGATGTATCCCGAATATATATCAGAGCTGAAAAAGTGGGCAAAATCTTCTAACCGCTGGGTAAAGCGGGCAGCAGCCGTTACATTGATTATTCCTGCCCGTAAAGGTCTGTTTCTAGATGATGTTTTTGAGATTGCAGATATATTACTCTTAGATAAAGATGATCTGGTACAAAAGGGATATGGCTGGATGTTGAAAGCAGCGAGCGAAACACAGAAAAAAAGTGATACCTATCAGAAAAGAGTGTTTGATTATGTGATGAAACATAAATCAGTAATGCCTCGTACAGCCTTGCGGTACGCTATAGAAAAAATGCCGGCAAATATGAAAGCAGAAGCTATGAAAAAGTGAAAATGATATTAAGTGAGATATGAAAGAAATGAAAGTAAAGTCATTGAAAGATATACACTTCGGCGTAATATATGAAGCATTTGATCAAGCTTTTGCTAACTATGAAGTACAAATCAATAAGGTACAACTCCAAACTATGCTTAAAAGACGAGGATTTGATCCTGGATTATCGTTCGCTGCATTTGATGGAGATAAAATAGTTGCATTTACTTTAAATGGAATTGGAGACTTCAACGGAATACGCACAGCATACGATACGGGAACAGGAACTCTGAAAGAATATCGAGGACAAGGTTTAGCTACTCAGGTCTTTGAATATTCTATACCATTCTTACGAGAAGCCGGGATTAACCAATATCTGTTGGAAGTGTTGCAGCACAATACGAAAGCTGTTTCCGTATACAGAAATCTTGGATTTGAAGTAACTCGTGAATTCTATTATTCGATGCAAACAAATGAGCATATAAGCAATCTCATAAAAGAATCTGATACTTTATATTCTGTTAAACAGATAAGTACCGATCAATTGGATTTGTTTACTGAATTTTGGGATTTTACTCCTTCGTGGCAGAATAGTTTTGAATCTATACAGCGGGCTGTTGATGATTTTATTTGTTTGGGAGTATTTGTCGATGGACGAATAGTCGGATACTGTGTTTTCGAATCTATATCGGGAGATCTTACTCAATTAGCCGTTGACAAAAAATATAGAAGGCAGGGGATTGCATCTCTATTACTAAAAGAGATTTTAAATTTGAATAAAAATTCGATTCTGAAAATTGTGAATACAGATGTATCATGTGATTCGATTACAGATTTCATAAAAGCAAAGAATATTGAAGTGAAAGGAAAACAATTTGAAATGATCAGAAAAATTTAAAACCGACGATTTCCTTTGATAGATTCAGTTTGCTTATAAATGTCCCTTTTTTACAATTCAGCAAAGTTGAGGTTAACTATCTTTGTACGATGGACTCTTTTGAAATTGTACAGCCAAGTATTGAATTGTCGCCTTACATTAAGAACTATTGGTTCTTAAAAGCAAATGCGGCAAATCATGTGCAAGGTGTAATACCGACAGGGAATATCAATCTATTCTTTCATCGGGGCAATCCTTTATCAATTGAAGGTAAAAGTACTTTTTTGCCTCAGATGTTTATTAGTGGACAATCTACTACATATTCCAACCTCATTCAGTCAGGCATTACAGATATGATTTGCGTTACGTTTCATGCATTTGGAGCACGCATGTTTTTCAAAGAGCCGATGTACGAATTTAAAGAACAGTCTATTGCGCTTGACTTACTCGACAATATTGAAATATTGGAGCTGGGTAAACTACTTCTGGATACATACGATAATAGAGTGTGCGTCCAAATGATTGAATCATTCTTGAAGAAGGAATATTTTGATTCCAAAGAATATAATTTGAGGCGAATGCAAGCCGCAGTAAAAGCTGTTAATATAGGGCATGTAGGAATTGAGTCCTTAGCTGGTATCAGCTGTCTAGGTTATAAGCAATTCAAACGTATCTTTACTGAATATGTAGGGTTGAATCCTAAAGAATTCTTGCGGATAATCCGTTTTCAACGAGCATTATATATTTTACAAACCAAACCTTCTACAAATCTTACAGAGCTTGCATACATCTGTGAGTTTTACGATCAATCGCATTTGATAAGTGAATTCAAACATTTTTCGGGATATACTCCGGGTGAATATCTTGCGATATGTGATCCATATTCCGACTACTTTTCTCTTTAAAAGATAGATGTCCTTTTTTTCCAAGTATAAGAGAAATGCAACTTTTAGTTTTGTATTGTCAATATTTATTCATTAAAAATCAAAAATGAAATGAAAAAGCTAGTTGCATTTTTTGAAATCCCTTCTGTAGATTTCAATAGAGCTGTAAAATTCTACGAATTATTACTGGGCATAAGTTTTAACGCTATGGACTTCGGTCATGAGAAAATGGCATTCTTTCCCGAAGAATCAGGTAGATGTCCCGGAGCTATATCTTACGCGCCGGACTTTAACCCTTCAAAAGATGGTGTTTTGATAAGTTTCTCTGTTGAAAGTATCGAAACGGCATTAGATAATATCGTGAAAAGCGGAGGGAAAAGAATTATCCCAAAAACAAAGATTGAAGCCGAAGGGGTAGGGTACTTTGCTACATTCATTGATAGTGAGGGAAATAGTATAGGTTTATACTCGGATAAATAACTGAAAATATAAATTTTTATAGGTGAGAACTGGTAAGATTTTATATTCTGCCAGTTCTGTTTATTTATAGTTTTCAACAAAATTAAAAACTACTTAAAAGTGTCCTTATCTCTCTTTGTTTTTCTGAAAAATATGCCTATTTGTACTATCAAAATGAAACTTATTTTCCGATTGTTCATGCAAATCCTTTCTGTAATTATAGTTTTTTGTTAACTTTGTCGCCAGTTAGGAGAAAATCTTCTAATAATCTAGAGTTGACTATTTAATAAAATCAAGACCGAAATTCTTTGGTATACAGTCGTATCTATGCTCTGGATTCTATTTATTAATATCGCATAATGTAGTATCGAGTCGTTTAAAATTGACTTCTAACTAATAGCGTTATGCCCCTTTGTTTTGCAAGATAGCATTTCAAAAATGATTATTTTCTTTGATTATTTCAAAGAGGGTATTCTTATGATCAATCCGTCAGATAATGAAAAGGATATTATTTATTTGCGCTATAACCATTTTTGTATCTTCTTTAAGAGCACAACAAAAAGAAGATTTTTTCAAACTCGGTGGAGCAATTCGTTTTAACACATCAGTAGAGAATTATGAAAAAAGTAATAAAGCTTTAAATACGTATATAAAACTCGATACGTGGTATTTGTCAGCCGATGCCCATAAATCAGGATTTGATTTAAGCTTTCAATACCGTTTCTATCCGGACTCTAAGGCCCACTTCTTACATCATGGTTATATCGGATACCAAATAGATCATAATCTATATATTAAAGGAGGTGTATTTCAAAAACCTTTCGGAATAGGAGATTTTGCGTCCCATTCGTGGTGGTTTCAGATTCCCTATTATATGGGATTGGAAGATACGTATAATACGGGGATAGGCTTATCATATCAATTAAGTCAATGGCATTTTGATTTTGCTTATTTCAGACAAGCAGCTCCAAAGGGTTTTATTTCGGATAATACTTTGGATAATGATGTTGGCAATGGCAGGTATTCTTATGCTGTCGTTCCTACTACAGGTTATGTCGGTAATACTCTGGTGGATGCAAATGTCAGAGAATCTGATCAATTCAATTTAAGAGCCCGATATAAATTGAATGAAAATATCGAGTTCGGCGTTTCCGGACAACTAGGAAGTATATATAATAAAGAGCTTAATAGTCGAAAATGGGGAATTAGTACTGCACTGCATGTAGTCGCTGATTATAATAAATGGAATTTTAAAGGAGAGTTTATCTCATATAATTATAATGCTCAGGGTAATAATAAAGAAAAACTTGACATCCTCCAGATGGCTGCTTATGGTGCAGCTTATGATGTGGCGGCGAAAGGAAATATTTATGTTCTGGGATTAGCATATATGATACCTATTAACAGAAGATTTATAAAATATATACAACCATATATAGACTATTCGATAGTAGATAAATACAAAAAAGAATATTTTAATACACAACACCTTATTCCCGGAGCACTTGTCTCTATGGGGCCCATATATACGTATGTTGATTTTGCTCTGGGTAA
>NZ_JAIXHZ010000224.1:0-14445 GCF_043392705.1 Dysgonomonas sp. Shenzhen-Wh21 | reverse complement strand
GGCTCTTCCCTAAAAGTTGTGGACTAGGCATAAATATTCGTTAATCTAAATAAAAAATAGGGTATATGCTTTACTCCTCTGAGCGTAGCTCTAAATGCTTTAATCTTGGCATTGAAAGATTCCGCAGAAGCATTCGTTGAACGATTGTCAAAGTAATTCAGTATTGTTCTGTAGTGAGCGGCTATACTTCTTTTTACTGTTGCAAAAGTTTTAAATCCGGATTGTTCTACTTGTTCATACCATCTGGCTAATCGAGTCAAAGCAGCAGTTTTATCTTTTGTTTTTTCGTAAATGCCTTTCAGATGCATTGTTAACCTATAAGCAGTTTCCAGATTAGGATAATATTTGAACAAAGTATCAGCTCTAAGATGTTGATTGGGGGTCCACTTATTCTCATTCTTGAATAACAGATATCGGCTACGCACAAGCAGTTGTTTATGGGTATCACCATTTTCAAGAACTTCCGGTTTATAAGATTTCCCCGTTTCTTTAGCCAATTCCATTTCTTTATTTTCACCCTCAAGTGCTTGCCAACGATAAGCGATACGCATATCCTGTAAGGCTTCGATAGCTAGCTTTTGTACATGGAACCTATCTGTAACCAGGCTGGCTTTTGGGAAACATCGCTTGGCTATAAGTTCCATATTGGCAGCCATATCCAGGGTGATTTCTTTGACTTGCTGTCGTTTGGATAAGGAGATCTTTTGCAGATGAGTAATGACTGTTTCTGCTGATGTACCTTTAATAATAGCCACAATAGCTCCTTTACGTCCTTTGGCGGATTTGTTGGTGACGATAGTATAAAGTTCATCATAGCTTAAACAGGTTTCATCAATACTTAAATGTGTGCCAATATTATCAGGAAAAATCAAGTATTTATCGGCATGTTCTCGCTCTATCCAATCATGAAAACCAGATAAATGGCAACGATACCACTCTTCCAACTTTTTACCATTGATATTAAAGAACTTACCTAAGGTAGAACAGTTGACGGGTTCGCTATCAAGATAATGCTTTTAAAAAAGCAGCGAACTCCGCTGTTAAATGGGTGCCGCCGGCTACTGTAGACCATTCTCGCATATAGGGATGCCCCGAGTGTTTATCCTGCCAGCGACGACGACGTACTCGAAGAATTAAACTCTTACCGCGAAGAGGAAAATCGTGAATATCGGTAGGGGGATAAAAGCCTTTGGAAATAAATTGATTATCCTTGTTTTCTTCCAAGGACAAAACATTTTCATCCAGATGAAGGATGATAACTTTTTCGAATGTCTCAACTTCAACTACTTCAAAGTAGTCCAACAAACCTTCGGGTAATAATAATTCATAGCCACTTTCCATTAAACAAAGTTAGGAAAAATTATATCTCCACAACTTTTAGGAAAGAGCCATTTTTTTGCTTTTTGACCAAATTTCAGGGAATAAAAAAACTCTGAAAATCGCCTGATTTTCAGAGTTTTGCTTTGTTTTGGAAGATCTTCCAGTGCGGATGAAGGGACTCGAACCCCCACGCCTCTCGGCACCAGATCCTAAGTCTGGCGCGGCTACCAATTACGCCACATCCGCGGCTAATTTGCGTTAGCGGGTACAAAGATATAATAAAATGTGTTTCATCCAACACTTAATCATAAAAAAATAAGGGCATTTAAACTAATATTTTAATTTAGATGCTCTTATCCCGTAAATAAATTCTTATAAATTAGCCTTTAAAGCCAATTTTAGCATGTGTACCGTCACAATACGGTTTGTTTTGCGATCCGCCACAACGGCAAAGATGCGGTTTGTCTTTAATCACTGAGGTTCCGTCTGCTAAAATTAGTTCTACAGTTCCTTCCACCAATAGCGGCGCATTAGGAATCACTTTGATTTTCAATAATGTTTCATTCTTTTCCATAATAGATGATAGTTTTAAAAACGTTGATATCAATATAACATTTTAGATGCTAAAAAGGTCACCATCTCGCTTTCTTTTACATTTTATCTTTCCATTTTTTTTCATAGCTTTGTGATACCAAAGAAGAAAAATCAAGAATGGATAATTATATAGTTTCGGCAAGGAAATACCGTCCTATGACTTTCAACTCGGTTGTGGGGCAAAGGGCATTAACCACTACACTAAAGAATGCGATAATGTCGGGCAAGCTGGCTCATGCATATCTTTTTTGTGGACCTAGAGGTGTTGGTAAAACAACATGTGCCCGTATTTTTGCGAAAACGATAAATTGCCTATCTCCAACTCCCGATGGCGAAACTTGTAACCGGTGCGAATCGTGCGTTGCCTTTAACGAACAGCGGTCTTTCAATATACACGAATTGGATGCTGCGTCCAACAACTCGGTAGACGATATACGATCTTTGATCGAGCAAGTGCGCATCCCTCCGCAGATAGGAAAATATAAGGTATATATAATAGATGAGGTGCACATGCTTTCACAGGCTGCATTCAACGCTTTCCTGAAAACATTGGAAGAGCCGCCTCACCATGCTATTTTTATTCTGGCTACAACCGAAAAGCATAAAATACTGCCAACAATACTTTCTCGTTGCCAGATATACGATTTCAGCCGTATTACAATCAAAGATACAGTAGAGCACCTTCAGTATGTGGCCGATCAGGAGCATGTACAGGCCGAGCCTGAAGCCTTGAATGTTTTGGCTCAAAAGGCAGACGGAGGGATGCGTGATGCCTTGTCTATCTTCGATCAGGTAGTAAGTTTTACAGGAGGTAATGTAACGTACAAGGCTGTTATCGAGAATCTGAATGTTCTGGATTATGAATATTATTTCCGATTGACAGATTCTATTTTAACCAACAACGTAGTAGAGGGTTTGTTGATCCTGAATGAGATCCTTAGCAAAGGCTTTGATGGTAATAATGTGATAACAGGTATTGCCTCGCACTTTAGGGATTTATTGCTCTGCAAAGATGCAAAGACCGCAGAACTGTTTGAAGTAGGGGCTTCCATCAGAGATCGCTACATAGAAACAGCTAAGAAGTGCACCAACGAATTTTTGTATAAAGCCATCGAGTTGGTCAACGAAAGTGACCTTAATTATAAATATAGCCGAAATAAGCGATTACTCTCCGACTTGACAATAATTAGGCTTTGCCAATTATCTTCACCTCAAGTAGGAATTGAAGATCAAAAAAAAAAGCAGGTAATTGATCCGATCTTCTCAAAGCAGGAACAACCTGTGCAAGCGGCTACACCGGCTACAAATCAGAGGCCCGCGGCGCAGAGCCCGCAACCTGCTCAACAACCTCCCATTCAGCAAAGGGTAACACCTTCTGTAGCAGCCAAAGAACCAACAGTCAGTGTAGAGCCCGCTAAAACAACACCGAATGCCGGAGGTTTTGGTGTTTCTATTTCAGCGTTCGGAAAGAAAAAAGACGAAGAAACAACAAAAGCTGATATAACGATAGAAGTCCTTAACGACAGATTTACTCCACTCCAACTCATCAATGAATGGAAGGCATATGCTGAGAGCTTGACCGAAGAGCTCCATCTGAGAAATACAATGCTCAATTGCCTCCCTAATCTTACTGCCAATACAGTGTTTGAGGTGATTGTAAATAATCCCGTTCAAGAACAACGTCTTCTTGAATATCAGATGGATATATTGTCAAGGCTGCGAGCACAACTTCGTAATACTCATCTGAGGATGGAGGTTAGGATAAGTGAAAATAATGAGAAAAAATTGGCTTTCACGCCTGCCGAGAAGTTTAATCTGATGATGGAAGAAAACGAAAGTTTGCGAAGGTTGAAAGATGAGTTTGGCCTGGAGTTATCCTGATGAGAAAATCACAAAAAGAGTTATCCTGAGAAGGTAGAACAAAATAAAAATTTTAGATAAAAACCTCGAAGGTTTAAAATAAATATATTTCTAGGACGAGAGGAAAAATCGTGCTATCTTTGTAGCCTCAAAAAAAATTATTCTCACAATTCCAACAAAGGAGATCTTTTTATGACAGAGCCATTAAAGCATGAATGCGGTATCGTCATGATACGCTTATTAAAACCGCTCGAATATTACCAACAAAAATATGGTACATGGCAATATGGGTTGAATAAACTCTATCTGCTAATGGAAAAACAACACAATCGAGGTCAAGAGGGCGCAGGCTTGGCTGTTGTAAAGTTAGAGTCACCTCCCGGTAATGAATTTATATTCAGAGAAAGAGCAGTGGGATCAAGTGCCATCTCAGAGATTTTCACAAACGTTTATCAGAACTATGAAAAAATATCGGAAGATAAACTCAATGATGCTGAGTATGCCAGTAAATATCTCCCCTTTGCCGGAGAATTGTTTTTAGGGCATTTGCGTTATAGCACTACCGGAAAAAGCGGAATATCATACGTCCATCCATTTATGCGTCGTAACAACTGGCGGTCAAGAAACTTGGCTTTAGCCGGCAATTTCAATATGACAAATGTAGATGAATTGTTTGCTGAGTTGTTGGCACAAGGTCAACATCCTCGCGACTATACAGATACATTTGTACTTCTCGAATCGGTTGGTCATTACCTAGACAGAGAGGTTCAATATCAGTTTGATAAATATAACAAGAGTACCGGTGCAAAAGGAGAGGAGCTGAACACACTGATAGAGAAAAATCTTGATATCCATTTTATGCTCAACAAGGCAAGTGAGAAATGGGATGGAGGTTATACTATAGGAGGGCTTATCGGATGTGGCGATGGATTTGTTTACAGAGATCCTTCGGGTATTCGTCCGGCTTTTTATTACAACGACGACGAGATTGTTATTGTTGCATCAGAAAGACCTGTTATACAGACAGCTCTAGGACTTGATGTTGCCGATATAAAAGAGTTAAACCCGGGGCAGGCCATTATCGTAAAGAAAGATGGGACAGTTATGTTTTCTCAGATACAAGAGCCTAGAAATGTTTCTCCGTGCTCATTCGAACGCATTTACTTTTCGCGAGGATCAGATTCTGATATATATAACGAACGCAAGAAATTGGGGAAACTTCTTTTGCCTCAAATTCTGAAAGCTATAGATTCGGATATTCAACATACCGTATTTTCTTTTATTCCCAATACGGCAGAAGTTGCTTTCTTCGGGATGACCGACGCATTCAATAAACATATGAATGATGTTAAACTTAGAAAGATAAAAGAAAAAGGGGCATCTATCACCGAAGAGGAATTGCAAAAAATTCTATCTATGCGGGTTCGTACCGAAAAAGTTGTGATAAAAGATATAAAGCTAAGAACCTTTATTGCACAAGATAAGAGCCGCGACGACTTGGCTGCACACGTGTATGATGTTACTTATGATTCGGTAAAGCCGTATGAAGATAATCTGGTTGTTATCGATGATAGTATAGTGAGAGGTACTACGCTGAAACAGAGTATAATAAAAATACTCGATCGTATTCATCCGAAGAAAATCGTTATCGTATCTTCTTCTCCTCAGATACGTTATCCTGACTGTTATGGTATCGATATGTCGAGAATGAATGAATTTGCTGCATTCAGGGCTGCCATCGAATTGCTGAAAGAAAGAGGAATGCAATCGGTGATAGATGAAGTGTATCGTAAATCTTTGGCTCAGAAGGATAAGCCAAAAGAGGAAATAGTAAACTATGTGAAAGAAATTTATGCTCCTTTTACGGACGAAGATATTTCGAAAAAGATGGCTGAAATGCTAACACCAAAAGGAACAAAGGCCGAAATAGAAATTGTTTTCCAAAGCATTGAAAACCTTCATAAAGCGACACCTAATCACAAGGGAGACTGGTATTTTTCGGGAAATTATCCGACTCCGGGTGGAAACAGAATGGTAAACACCGCTTTCTTGAATTATATAGAAGGAAAAAATAACCGCTCTTATTAAGGGTAATATATAAGAGAGCTGATTTTATATCAGCTCTTTTTTTATTCACTTTTCATGTAACCATGTCACTCTTAGAATAGTCTTATTATAAAAGATGTAAACCATTAAATATATAATATGAAAAGGATTCGGCTATTTCTGTTAATTTTATTCGTAGTAGGTATCAGCAACATTTATTCTCAAGAATTTGTAACAATATCAGGACGGGTTACAGATTTCGACGGAAATCCTATCGACAGTTGCTGGATAGGGCTTAATTATTCGGATTTTTCACCTGCTTATCAAACGTATTCAGATAAAGACGGCTATTACTCTTTGGAAAATGTAAAGAAAGGGAAATATAAGTCTTTTTATGCACTTCGCCCCAAAGAGTATCCTCGAAGAGATGCAGTGGCGGACGACGACAAACGTCTTGAGTTTTGGGCATGGAATGTAATCGCAGATAGAGATCTGACGATAAATCCTCGTTATCACCGTCTGGAGCTTTATGGCACAAACGCACTCAAAGTCGAGGGTGGGTATAATGGCCTCTTTATATACACACGTCCTATGAGTGTGGGAAAACTACTTACATACTCTAAAGAATTGCAGCTAAATAAAGCTAAGGCAGAAAAAGAAATGGATGTATCAGTTAAACCTGAATTTTTCAGGGTGAAGGTATATATTGATGATAAAGAGGCTGTGATCAACTCTGTACAGCGTGTGCAGGAATATGTAGGAAAAGACAATCCCAGTATGGGTGCTTATATTATCCAGACAGAGTTACCCAAAGAAAAATCAGATAAATCGTATCGTATAATAAGAGTAGTGGGAGAAAATCTGGAGCATAATGAGATGGGTGAGAATGTATATTTCTATGAAGTAAAGAATTACGAGGAAACCCCGAAAAACTGAGGAAGCTATATTTCATAATCAATTTATTATGTTCTTGAAAGTCGGATAATTTCAGAACCAACCAACAATTTAATATCTTTGTTTTATTAATTTGCAATAGTTATTTGATCTGTATAATTTTATCTATTTAAGGTGATACTGAAAACCGAGCTTTGCAAGCAGAAAGGTTACAGTAAAAAGAATGTAAAACATGTTACTTTTGTCACCTTTGTCACTTTTTAGGACTTAACATATTGCTGATTCGTATTAATAATTGATTATGAAAGAAAACAATATAATAGCAGCTATATCTACACCTGCAGGTATAGGAGGAATAGCCATTATACGTCTGTCGGGAAATGGATGTATAGAATTAGTTGACGCTGTTTTTAAATCCTTTAAGGCGAAAAAACTTGCAGAAGCAAAAGCGTATACAGTTCATTTCGGATCTATCATCAAAGAGAATGTGGTGTTAGATGACGTACTGGTTAGTGTATTCCGAAATCCACATTCGTTTACCGGCGAAGATATAATAGAGATATCCTGCCATGGTTCTATTTATATTCAACAAAATATATTACAGCTGCTTATATCGAAAGGTGCGTCTTTGGCTCAACCAGGGGAGTTTACTCAACGAGCTTTTTTAAATGGTAAGATGGATTTGTCTCAGGCTGAATCGGTGGCGGACTTAATAGCATCATCTTCAGCCGCAACACATCGCTTGGCAATGAATCAGATGCGTGGAGGTTTTAGCAATAAGCTGATTAAATTGCGGACTGAACTGTTGAATTTTACATCTTTGATAGAGCTTGAACTAGACTTTTCGGAAGAAGATGTTGAATTCGCAAATAGAGACCACCTAAAAGAAGCAGCACATCAGATAGAATCGCATATAAAGAAACTGGCAGATTCTTTTAGTATAGGTAATGCCGTTAAATCCGGTATTCCGGTTGCAATTATAGGCGAAACAAATGCCGGGAAGTCTACCTTACTTAACCTTCTTTTGCATGAGGAAAAAGCAATTGTATCCGATATTCATGGTACAACGAGGGATGTTATTGAGGATACGATTAATATACAAGGACTGACCTTCAGACTTATTGATACTGCCGGAATACGGGATACTCATGACGAGATAGAAAGCCTTGGCATTGAGCGTACATTTAAGAAGATAGAACAAGCGAATATTGTTTTGTGGGTCGCGGATTGTGAAACTATAAATGAGCATATTGAGGAGTTGTCTCAAAAAATACTACCTGTAGTTGGCGATAGAAAATTGGTTCTTGTTTTCAATAAGGTTGATATTATTTCTGCAGAAAGGAAAGCAGAAAAAGAAAAGCTTCTATTAGATAAAATTCCTGAACGGGTTTTCATCTCGGCTAAATATGAGCAAGGGACTAATCAGCTCGAGGACTTATTAGTAAAAACGGCAAATATCCCCGAAATTAGTGAACAGGATATTATTGTTACGAATGTTCGTCACTATGAGGCTCTCCAAAATGCATTGACTGCAATAAAACGTGTCTCTGAGGGGTTAGAACTAAAAATATCGGGAGATTTTCTGTCGCAAGATATTCGTGAATGTATGTATTATCTGGGCGAAATTACGGGTCAAATTTCTACCGATGAGATATTGGGTAATATTTTTAGTAAGTTCTGTATCGGCAAATGATAACTAATCAGATTTTATAGATTATAATTATAATTAATCATTAAGTCGCTATTTTATAGCGACTTTTTATTTTCTATTTCTACCTTTGAATATTGATGATAATGGATATTGTGGCAGTTTTTATGTCTCAATTGTACCGTTTTTGTAAAAATATATAAACGGCTCAGTTTTTGTTCATAGATTATGTATAATTAGAACACCACGGAACACAGTGAAACATCATGGAACAAAAACAGGGAGAAATAAAGGAGAAATTATGAGTAGTAAGATGGAAATTTCTAAGATATGTGAATGTTGTGGAAAAACTTTCATAGCACAGAAAACGACTACACGTTATTGTTCACATAAATGCAACTCCAAGGCGTATAAACAAGGCAAAAGACAATTTAAGATGGTAGGTATTAATTACTCTACCATGAAAGAAATTGAACGATTGAGTGATGAGTATGAAAAAATAAAAGATAAAGAGTTTTTGTCAGTCAAGGAAGCTTCCTTTCTCTTAAGCATTGGGCGTACTACAGCTTATCGCTATTTACAGGAAGGCAAACTTAAAGCAATACAAACAAAAGGTAAAACTTTTATTCGTCGCTCCGATATTGATGCTATGTTTAATGATACAGAAGAATACCAACCTAAAGCCAAACCAACTAAAGAGCCTAATCCTTTAACCGAACTGTATACTGTAGCCGATATTAAAGGAAGATTCAACATCAAAGAATCGTGGCTATATAAGATTGCCAGAGAAAATAATATCCCTAAAACTCTAATCAGAGGTAAATCATATTTCAGTAAAGAGCATATCGATAAATATTTTGAAAAGAAAGGTTTTAACGAAAGTCAGTATATAAAAGAATGGTATTCAGTAGAAGACATTCAAGAGAAATATCATCTATCTACGGCAGCCATATATAGTTTTGTATCTGAGCAGAATATCCCACGAAAGAAAGAAGGTCGTAAAGTTCTGTATTCTAAGAAAGACTTTGATATAGCCAAAGGTTATGAGCAGTCTCAGGAAGCCGAATATTATACTACAGAAGAAGCCATGAAAAAATACAATCTCACTCGTGACGCTTTATATCACTATGTGAAGTATCATAATGTACCAAAGATAAAAGAAGGTAGATATGTGAAAATATCAAAGCCCGACTTAGATAAGTTATTCAACCCTCAAATAATCTTATAACTATGGGTATAAGCAAAGTCGCACTTCGACGACGACCTATAACAGGAGCTAGAGAGAGTCTTTATCTGGATTTCTATCCTGCTATTCGTGATCCATATTCAATGAAAATGATACGGCGTGAGTATTTAGGTATTTATATCTATGCCAAACCTAGAAACGAAATTGAAAAGGAGTACAATAATGAAATGCTGATGAAAGCCGAAGTTATCCGCAGCATGAGAGTGCAAGCAATTATCAACGAGGAATACGGTTTTCTAGATAAGAATAAAAAGAAAGCTGACTTTCTTGCTTATTACAAACTGAAAGCCGAAAAGAAAGACCAGAAGTGGATGAAGGTATATCAGCACTTTTATAATTTTGTCAAAGGCAAATGTACCTTTGGTGATATAAACGTAGACTTGTGTAACCGCTTTCGAGATTATCTGATGGATGCAAAGCAATTGAAACATAAAGATCTTCGTATATCTCAAAATTCAGCATCAGGGTATTTCTCTACATTCAGAGCCTTATTGAAGATTGCATATAAAGAAAAATTCTTCAGAGAGAATCTCAATGAATATCTGGACTCAATCGACACTACAGATGTAAAGAAAGAATACTTGACATTGGATGAATTGAAAGCGCTCGCGAATACACCTTGCGACTTCCCTGTGTTGAAATCAGCATCTATCTTCTCATGCATGACAGGCTTACGGATAAGCGATGTGCTAAAATTGGATTGGCAAGAAATACTTCCTGCTTCTGATGGAGGTTATTGCATGAGACTAAGAACCGAGAAGACAGAAACAGAAACGACCTTACCCATTAGCGATGAAGCGTTAGAATTATGTGGAGAAAGAGGGAAAGGTAAAGTATTCAAAGGGTTGACAAAGGCTATGACTCAACAACCTCTAAAGGATTGGGTAGCCAGTGCCGGAATAACAAAACACATTACATTTCATTGCTTTCGCCATACTTTTGCTACCTTGCAGGTAGCTTTAGGCACAGACATATATACTGTCAGTAAGATGCTTACACATAAAAATGTTTCGACAACCCAGATCTATGCTGATCTGGTAAATGCCAAGAAAAGGGAGTCTGCTAATAAGATAAGTTTAAAATAAATTTTCAGTAAAAATACATCAAAGATTAATAATAGGTAAAACGATTGTAAATAAATGATTTACAATCGTTTCTTTTTATTTTTTTGGTAATGTTATAAAAGCAGAAAAAGCAACGATTAGCAAAAGTACGGTTACTAAAACGTTACTGTCAAGCATTAGCAATAATCTTTTTTTAATCGCTGTATTTAAGTCATCTACATAGTTTTTCATATTGTTCCGTAGCTCACATAGGTTTAATTTTATCATTAAGAATTGTGAGAAGAAAAACGGAAAAGTTACAGTTATGTGCAGGATTACCGTAAACGGTAAACAGTCTGCATTCAGTACCAAGCTGGATATTTCTGCATCAAATTGGAATTTGAAGTACGGCAGGGTTTTAGGAAAAAGCCGAGAAGCCCAAGATGTGAACGGCAAGCTTGATAAAATCCGTTTGGGTATTGAGGAATGCTATTTCAAAGTCCTAAAGAATGAGGGAGCGGTAAACAGTACTAAACATAAAAATGCCTTTTTCGGTATGGAAAGTGGAGAACTTACCTTTTTCAAATTTTACGAACAGTTCCTATCTGACTATGAGAAAAAGGTCAATAACTGACTTCGGGTAAATGGTACACGCAGTAAGTACAAAACACTTTTAAAGCACCTGCGAAATTTTGCACTGACAAAATACGGTTATTCTGACTTATCGTTCAACGACCTTACAGCTGATTTTGTACAGGACTTTTATTATTACCTGCGTGATTACAAAAGCTTGATACACAATGCTATTTAGTTGTATATGATTGGATTAACCGCATTTTTCCGATTGGCAATGAGCAGAAAGCATCTTGCTTTCAATCCGTTCAGTGAGTATAAGAACACTAAAAAGGACAAAGACAGAGGTTATCTGCTACGGAATGAATTGGAACAGCTCGTAACATTCAACTGCGAGAAAAAGAAAGACGAATTGGTTAAAGATTTGTTTGTTTTCAGTTGTTCAATAGGACTTTCCCATTCAGATATGAAAGGGCTTAAAAACAGCAACATCCAAGATTTCTTTGACGGCAATCAATGGATTATCGTTCGAAGAAAGAAAACGGCGACGTCAAAAGTCAGATTGCTTCGATAGTATGGCATCAGCGAAAGTATTACAGCTTTTCATCTATGGGTAGCTACAATGCTTTGCTGTTACTTTTCAACATTACAGCTGAAGAAGTTAAAGGAGAGCAGAACGGACAGCCCGTAAACGGATTGGTGTATGTGGCATTGGACGAGAATGGAAACAAGGTAAGCAATCCGTTCAAGGCATCACTATTTGGAAAAGATGCAGGCGTTGCACAGCTTCAAAAACACTTTGAGCAGTCAAAAGAGAAAATGAAAACCAATACTGCGAAGTCTGTACTAAAAAATACCATTGAATTGGCTATACACACAACAAAGAACGAATCCGAATTTAAGAAGCAATTGACTGAACAAGGAATTAATATGCTTGTAAGGCGTAATAATGAAAGACGAATTTACGGTATAACCTTTATTGATCACGAAAGCCGAAGTGCTTGGAACGGTTCACAGTTGGACAGAAACCTGTCTGCAAACGTGTTCAATGATTGGTGGAATAACGGAAATAAACCCGAATTGAAAATACATGACAATCCTATTACCAAAACAAATGAATGGGATAACCTATCAACAAAAGACCCCTTTAAGTTTCTCTCACAGGAACATTCGTCTAATTTTGATTTAAGTGTGTTCAGCCTGCTACCCGATGCACAGGGCGAGGATTACGAGGAAGAACAGTTTGTCAACCAAATGAATAAAAAGAAAAAAGCAAGAGGTTGTAATAGCTATGCCTAATTTTTAAAGCAGAATAATAAGTTTAAAAACACTCTCCAAAATGTTTTTAAACTAAATTTACATCCTAAAACAGTGTTTTATTACATCAAAATACAGTATATTGCAACTTTTACAGCTTTTGTTTTAAAAAGATGTAAACTATTTATAATGACTTAACTATGAATAGAATCAAAGAGATATTGGAACAAAAAGGTATTAAACAGACGTGGCTTGCAGAGCAACTTGGTAAAAGCTATAACATCGTTAATGGCTATGTGCAGAATAGACAGCAACCTCGCTTAGAGGTACTATACGACATTGCAAAGATATTGGATGTTCCAGTAAAAGAGTTATTAATTGAAATTAAAGAGGGAAATAATTGATTGATGAGTACAAAATTTTTTACAAATACAGAAGAAAATACAGTTTTTCATAAATTTAAAGGCATACTTGAAAATATGAAAGATGTATTTGCCTTTCATGCGGTAGTAGGTTATTTTCGTTCTTCAGGATATTTTGCATTACAGTCTTATTTAAATAATATCAAGGATATAAAAATATTGGTTGGTATAAATGTAGATCAGATGTTTGCAGATGCTCAGAAAAGAGGTCTGTTATACTTCGGAGATGAACAAAAGACGAAAGAGGAATTTTTAAATTGGTTTATACAGGATTTGAAGGAAGCGAAATATTCCAAAGAAGTAGAAGAAGGTATTTTACAGTTTATCCAAGATATTATCGATGGTAGAATAGAAGTACGAGCGCATAATTCTAAAGCTATTCATGCGAAGTTCTATTTGTTCCTACCTGAACTTCATTCCCAACATTCAGACGGTTGGGTGATTATGGGATCTTCTAATCTTACGGAAGCTGGTTTGGGTATTAAAAAGTCTCCAAATTACGAATTGAATATTGCACTAAAGGATTTTGATGATGTTGAATTTACCAAAATAGAGTTTCAAAAACTTTGGCAACAATCAACAAGTATTTTGCCTGCTGATATCTTAGAGTATAAGAAGAAAACACATATCGGGCAAGTCTTTACTCCATTTGAAATTTATCTTAAATTATTAATCGAATATTTTGGGAACAATATTGATTATGACCCTGACACAGTTGGGGATTTGCCCAAGAGTTATAAAAAACTAAGTTATCAGGTAGATGCCGTTAATCAGGGATTTCAGATGTTAATGGATCATAACGGTTTCTTTTTAGCTGATGTTGTTGGTCTCGGAAAGACTATTATCGCTTCTATGATTGCTAAGCGGTTTCTGATTGCTAACGGATCTTTAAATACCAAAATATTGGTAGTTTACCCACCTGCATTGGAAAAAAACTGGAAATCCACATTTAGAATGTTTGGAATTGACAGACATACCAAATTCGTTACTAATGGACGTTTGGAGAAAATAGTCAATGGGGAGGATATGAATTATTGGGCTAAAGAAGACTATGATTTGATATTGGTTGATGAGGCACACAAATATAGAAATCATACTTCGCAAGCTTTCGGACTGTTGCAACGTATTTGCAAAGCTCCACGAAATGGCGAAGGATTAGTGACAGGGAAAAATAAAAAGGTTATATTAATTTCAGCTACTCCGCTTAACAATAGACCGCAGGATCTCTATTATCAATTATTATTGTTCCAAGATGCAAGAAGAAGTACGCTTCCTGTTACTAATCTCCAATCGTTCTTTGGTCCTATCATTCGGGAATATAAAGATGTGATGCGAGAAGACGAGCCCAATGTCGAAAAAATCCGTGAGTTGTACAATAAAATTCGTGAAAAAGTCATTTCTCAAATTACGGTTAGAAGAACAATGGAAAATCCAGTTCAGATTGACCCCTTTTGCCAAGTCTAAATTGACCCCTGAAAAAACTTTATTATTACCCCTAAAATATCCTGGTCGACGGGGTCATTTTTATTTTAGCTTTACTTG